>JBIIUN010000173.1:0-9414 GCA_044339945.1 Kapaibacterium sp. (SeqCode) | reverse complement strand
GAGCGGAAGTCCGAGTTCCTCGCGAGCACCGACAACTGGTTCCGGCCCGTGCAGTTCTTCAACGCACCCGACGGTTGCCTGTGGGTCTTGGACATGTATCGCGAGACCATCGAGCACCCGTGGTCGATACCCCTGAATCTCAAGAAGCACCTCGACCTCGACAGCGGACGCGAGCGCGGACGGCTGTGGCGAATCGCGCCCCAGGGGTTCGGGGTTCAAGGTTCGAGGTTCAAGATTCAAGGTTCCGACCCCGCCGCGCTCGTCCGGCTTCTCGCCCATCCGAACGCCTGGCATCGCGACACCGCGGGACGCTTGCTGGTGGAACGCGCCGACGCCGGTTCGCGGCCGCTGCTCCGGGCCTTGGTTCGGGAATCGGCGAACCCGCTCGGGCGCTTGCACGCGCTCCGGGTGCTGGCCGCTTTGGGCGACTTGGACGATTCCCAACTCGTCGCCGCCTTGGGCGACCGTGACGCCACCGTGCGCCGACACGCGATCCAACTCACCGCCCAACGGAGCGCGGACGGCCAAGTCCGCGTGAACACGCCCGTCGTCCGCGACGCCGTGTCCAAGCTGGCCGCGACGGAAACCGATCCGCTCAACCAACTGGAACTCACCTTCCCGCTCGCCCAGTTGCCGGTGACGGAGAAGGTCCCGCCGCTGGCCCAACTGCTGCGCTCGCCGCACGCGCGGGTGATCGCCACGGCGGTCCATGCCGGTTACGGCGCGGAACCGTTGCTGTGGACAGCCGTTACTATGCGAAAGCCGGAACTGCCCGTGGCGGCGTTGGCGGAATTGGCCGGCGTCCTGGGCCGGCGCGGCGGCCGGGCCGAGGTCGCTTTGGTGGCCGGTTCGCTGCGCGCGTGGACCGGCAAGCCCGGCCTGAATGCGATTGCGGACGCCTTCGCCCGCGGACTTGCCCGGGGCGGCCATTCGCTGGCCAACCTGGATTCGGCTGACGCGACGCTGCTGGCCGCCTCGTGGCAACGCGCCACCAACCGGCCCGCCCCGGTGAAGACGTTTTCCCCCGGCGCGCTCGACACCAACCGCCTCGCGGTCATCGCCTCGTTCCTGCTGGCCCTTGACCTCAAGGGCGATGGGCAACGCGGTGCGGCCATCTTCCGCGAGCGGTGCGTGACCTGCCACGCGCTCCGGGGCGAAGGCACCGCGTTGGGACCCGACCTCGCCTCGGTGGCGGCCAACGGCGGCGACAAGCTCCTCGTGTCGATCTTTGATCCCAACCGCGAGGTCGCGCCGAACTTCACCGCCTGGACCGTGGAGACAAAGGAGGGCGAAACCACGACCGGCTTGCTCACCCGCGAGACCGATTCCGCGGTGACCCTGAAGCTCGCGGGCGGAACGGAGGCCGTGTTCCCGCGCGCGCAGATCAAGGTGCTCCGGCAGGAATCCCGCTCACTGATGCCGGAGGGACTGGAATCGGGACTCAATCCTTCCGATGTCGCCGGACTGCTGGCGTGGCTCAGCGGAGGGCCGAACCCCACGCCACCCTGAAGGCCGGACTTCGGCCAGCCCCTCGCGAGGGCCGGGCGTCCCGCTTTCGGCTTGTCTCCGCGCGTCAGTCTTCCAACCGTCGGCCCATGCTCGTCGTCCATGTGTCCGTCCACGTGAAGCCGGAGTGCGTCGCCGCCTTCATCGCCGCCACGCGGGAGAACGCCCGTCAATCGGTGCGGGAACCCGGCATCGCGCGCTTCGACGTCGCGCAACAGGCGGATGACCCGACGCGTTTCGTGCTGGTGGAGGCCTACCGCAACCCCGAGGCGCCGGCCGCCCACAAGGAAACCGCGCACTACGCGACGTGGCGCGACACGGTCGCCCCGATGATGGCCTCGCCGCGCACGAGCGTGAAGTTCGGCAGCCTTTTCCCGGAAGATTCCGGCTGGTGACATCGCGCCGATGAACTTCGAATTCGCCACCGCGACGCGGATTGTCTTTGGCGCGGGCAAGTTGGCCGAGGCCGGCCCGCTCGCGGCTTCGTTGGGAAAACGCGCCTTGCTGGTGACGAGTGCCAATCCGACTCGTGCCGACGGACTGGCCGCCCGACTCGCCGAGGCGGGAATCGAAACCACGCGGTATTCCGTTGTGGGCGAACCCACCGTCGAACTCGCTCAAGCAGGGGCCGAAGTGGCCCGCCGCGAGAACGTGGACCTCGTCATCGCGCTCGGCGGCGGCAGCGTGATCGATGCGGGCAAGGCCATCGCCGCGCTGGCGACCAATCCCGGCGACCCGCTGGACTTCCTCGAAGTCATCGGCCGGGCGCTGCCCTTGCGGGCCGACCCGCTGCCGTTCATGGCGCTGCCGACGACGGCCGGCACCGGGGCCGAGGTCACCCGCAATGCCGTCCTCGGTTCGCCCGAACACCGGGTGAAGGTCAGCCTGCGCAGCCCACGGATGCTTCCACGCATCGCGCTGGTGGACCCGGAACTCACGCTCGACTTGCCGCCGGCGCTCACGGCCGCGACGGGCTTGGACGCCTTCACGCAATTGCTGGAGCCATTCGTGTCCGTCCGCGCCAATCCGCTGACGGACTCGCTGTGCCGCGAGGGGTTGGCACGCGCCGCCCGGGCGTTGCCGCGGGCCTTCGCCGACGGTTCAGACCTCGCCGCACGCACGGATATGTCGCTGGCTTCGCTCTTCGGCGGCCTGGCGCTGGCGAACGCCGGCCTCGGCGCGGTCCACGGTTTCGCCGGCCCGTTGGGCGGGATGTTCGACGCGCCGCACGGGGCAGTCTGCGCCGCGTTGCTGGCCCCGGTTACGGCCGCCAACCTGTCCGCGCTGGCCACGCGGGCGCCAGAATCACCCGCCTTGGCGCGCTACCGCGAAGCGGCCCGGATCGTCACCGGCGACCCGGCGGCAACGGCGCCAGACCTGGTTCCGTGGCTGCTGGATTTGGTCCGCCGATTGGGCATCCCGCGGCTCGGTCACTACGGCATCGGGCCGGCCGATTTCGCCGCGATTGCCGGCAAGGCGAGCCAGGCCAGCAGCATGAAGGGGAATCCGATCGGCCTGACCCCGGAGGAATTGATGCGGGTGCTGGCCGAGGCGCAGTGACGGCGCGACGCCAGGATCAGCCGCCCTGCGGGGCAACCGCCGCGTTCACGGCCGAAGGTCGTCTCCGTGCAGGGCGCGGTGCACGGTCTCGCCGAGGCGGTTCAGGTCGTAGGGCTTGGGCATCAGTTCGCGGAAGCCCAGGTCGCGGGCGGCTTCCGGGGTCAGGTTGGCGCTGTAACCGGTGGCCAGGATGATCCGCTGAACCGGGCGGACCTCCAGCACCTGCGCGCCGAACTCGGTGCCGTTCAGCCCGGGCATGTTGTAGTCCACCACGACCAGGTCGAAGTCCGTGGGCCGGGCCCGGAACACCGCGAGCGCTTCGGCTGGATCGGTGTGCGGGGTGACGCGGTAGCCCAGCCGTTCCAGCATCCGCGTGCCCAGCCGTGCCAACGGCTCCTCGTCGTCCACGAACAGGATGTGCTCGCCCCCGCCGCGCGGCGCCGTCGGCGGGGGCGGCGCCGCGGCGGGGGCTTCGGCCGCGAACACCGGAAAATAGAGCTGAAAGCTGGTGCCCACACCTGGCTGGCTTTGCACCACGATGCAGCCGTCGTAGCTCCTCACAATTCCGTGCACGACGGCCAGGCCCAATCCCGTGCCCTCACCCACCGCCTTGGTGGTGAAGAACGGCTCGAAAATGCGGCCCAGCGTGGCCTCGTCCATGCCGCAGCCGTCGTCGGCCACGGTGAGGCGCACGTAGCGGCCGGAGCGAAGGTCGGGATGCTGACGGATGAAGTCCTGGTCCGGCTCCACTTCCTCCAGCCCGACCGTGATGAGCCCGGACCGGCCTCGCAGGGCGTGCCAAGCGTTGGTGCACAGGTTCATGATCACCGAGTGCAGCTCGGTGGGATCGGCCAGCACGGCCGGGACACTGGCCAGTTGGGCGCGGAACTCGACGTGCGCCGGCACGGTGGCACGCAGCAGCTTGAGCACCTCGCGCACCACCGGTGGCAGCTCCAGGGGCTGGCGGGTGGATTCCTGCTGGCGGCTGAAGGCGAGAATCTGCCCCACCAGATCGGCGGCCCGGCGGCTGGCGATGAAGATGTCGTCCAGACACTCGCTGGTTTCCGGGCCGATCGCCGGCAGGAGCCGGAGATGCTCCGCGTTGCCAAGGATGGAGCCGAGAATATTGTTGAAGTCGTGAGCAATCCCGCCGGCTAACTGGCCGATGGCCTCCATCTTCTGCGCGTGCCGGAGCTGATGCTCCATGTTCTTACTTTCAGTGACGTCGCGCGAATTCAACACGACCTGCCGTTCCGCCGCTTCGCCCGGGAGGCTCCGGCCAATCGACTGGACCAGCCGCCAGCCGCCGTCGTGGTGGCGAAACCGGAAGTCTTCGGACACCTCGGCCCCGTCGAGGTGGTGGGCGCGTTGCAGCGCCGCCGTGACCCGGGCGACATCATCCGGGTGGATGAACTCAAGGGCGTTCCGCCCGGTCAGCTCCGCGGGCCGGTAACCGAGGATCCGTTCGGACGAAGGGCTCTGAAAGCGGATGACGCCCGCCTCGTTCAGGACCGTGATCAGGTCCGAGGAATTTTCAATCAGCGAGCGGAAGTGTTCCTCGCGCCGGTGCAGTTGCTGCTGCGCCCGCCGGCTCTCCTCACGCAACTGCCGGTTTTCCAGCTCGTGGTCCACCGCGGCTCCCAGCCGGCCTAACCGGTCCTTGAGCAGGTAGTCCGACGCCCCCATCTTCATGGCGGTAACCGCCGTTTCCTCGCCGATGGTTCCGGAGACGAGGATGAAAGGGATCCCGATATCCTTCTCCTTCCATATGGCCAGAGCCCGCAGGCCCCCGAACTCCGGCATCTCGTAGTCCGAGATGACCAGGTCGACCGGGTCTTCCAACGCGGCGATGAAGTCCGCTTCCGTTTCCACGCGTCGCCAGTCGGGCTCGAATCCGCCCTTGCGCAACGCCCGGATGACGAGCTCGGCGTCGTTGGGGTTGTCTTCCGCGATCAGGACCCGGATGGCTTTTGGAACGGGGTTCATCGCGTTTTCCTATTTCGGCGGATGGTTCAGCAGCAACCAGTAGAGACCGAGCGTGCGGACCGCCTCTAAGAAGCCTTCGAAGTCGACTGGCTTCACGATGAAGCTGTTGACCCCGAGCTGGTAGGTTTCCGCCACGTCGCTCTGCTCCTTCGACGACGTCAGCATAACGACGGGGATCATCCGGGTGCGCGGGTCCTCCTTGATGCGTCTCAGGACTTCGATCCCGTCGACCTTCGGCAGTTTCAAGTCGAGCAGCACGAGATCGGGGATGTCCGCGATCTCCCGATTGGCGAAGGCTCCTTCGCAAAAGAGATACTCGAGCGCCTCGGCGCCGTCGCGGGCGACCTGGATGCTGTTCCTGACGTTCGCCTGGCGCAGGGCGCGCATCGTCATCTCCAGGTCCTGAGAATTGTCCTCAACCAGCAGCAGCCCGGCTGAATTGGGTTGGTTCATGGCGTGCCCTTTCTTGGTAGTGCGAAGTAAAACGTGGCTCCCCGGTCGATGGCGGCATCCGCCCAGACACGTCCGCCGTGCCGGTGCAGGATTCGTTGCACGATGGCCAACCCAACCCCCGTGCCCTCGTAGTCCTCCTCCCGGTGGAGCCGCTGGAAGACGCCGAAGAGTTTCTGCGCATAACGCATGTCGAAGCCGCTTCCGTTGTCGCGGACGAAATAGACGGTCTCCCCGTCCTGCTCGTTGCAGCCGATCTCGACGACGGGCTGCTCGCGCTTGCCGGAATACTTGAAGGCGTTCGAGAGCAGATTGATCCAGACCTGCTTCAGCAGCGCGCGATCGCCCTCGCACGGGGGAAGGGATCCTACAATCACCTTGGCCGAGTGCGGCCCCTGCTCGGGCTGCATTTCGGCGAGCGTGGCCCTCACAAGCTCGGTGGTGTCCACCGCCTGCTTGTTCAGTGGCTGCCTGCTCAAGCGCGACAAGTTGAGGAGGTCGTCGATCAACACGCCCATCTGTCTGGCCCCGTCGCGCACCAGCCCCAGATACCGTTGCGCTTCGGCCGGAAGCTGCGGCCCGAAGTCCTCAATCAAGATTCCGGCAAATCCGTTCACGGTCCGGAGCGGCGCCCGGAGATCGTGCGAGACGGAATAGCTGAACGCCTCCAGCTCCTTGTTGGCCGTCTCCAGTTGGGCCGTTCGCTCGGCCACGCGCTGCTCGAGTTCGGCATTGAGCTGTCTGATTTGTTCGTCCGCGAGTTTGCGTTCGGTGATGTCCCGGATCGTGCCAAGGAACAATGGATGATCGATTCCCCGCACAATGACGATGGTCAGTTCCACGGGGAATTCCGTCCCGTCCGCGCGCAAGGCCACGATCTCGATGCGCCGCCCCATGACCCGAGCCTGTCCGGTGGAAAGCAGGCGCGCCATCCCGCGCTGATGGGCTTCGCGCATGGCGGCTGGGATGATCTTTTCGGCCATCGACTGGCCGATGACGTCTGCCGCCCGGTAGCCAAATATCTTCTCCGCCGCCGGGTTGAAATCCGCGATGTTGCCGAACTCATCCATCGCAATGATGGCGTCGAGCGAGGTCTGCCAGACGGCCAGGCGGCTGCCCTCGGCCTCGGCCAGCGCGGCTTCCGCCTGCTTGCGTTCGGTGATGTCGACCACCGCGAGGCGGCATTCCTGCCGGTCGGTGTCCAGCGAGCCCTCCAGGTGGACCCACCGCGGGGGCTGGCCTTCGATGCGCAGCTGCAGTTCGGCCACCTGCGGCGTTGCCGTCGCAAAGGCCGCCGCCAGAAAATCATTGAACGCCTGCCGGCCAGTCTCGGGCACGAACAGGCCGAAGCGCCGGCCGAGGAGGTGGGCGCGTTCTCGCCCCAGCAGCCGGGCGCCGGCCAAGTTCAGGAGGCGGATGGTCCCGTCGGCGCTGATGTTGAAAAAGGCCACGGGCGCATGGTCATAGAGGTCGGTGTAGCGCTCGAGATCGGCTTCGAGCTCCCGCCGCACTGCCTCGAGTTGCTCGTTTTGCAACTCCAGTTCGACACCGTGGACTTCCAGTTCGTGCTGTAACCGCCGAAGGTCCGCGTCGTTTGCTGGCGCGCTGGCGGGGCGGGCGCTCAGCCGGGCTTCCGCGGTCCGCCGCAGGGCTGCCGGATCGCTGACGGGCCGGGGCTTCACCTCGTCCCTCCTGCCGCCTCGGTCACTGAACAATTGCATGTCACCTCGATGACTTAGTGCACCCGGGTAAGCCCATCCGCAAGTGGCGAATGGGTTCCGGGCAATTCAAGGGTGAATGTGAACATAGTGCACCCGGGTAAGCCCATCCGCAAGTGGCGAATGGGTTCCGGGCAATTCAAGGGTGGATCTGAACATAGTGTGCGAAACCGGCGACCGGGGCAACGTAGGGCGGGCGTCCCGCCGGCCGCGAGCGCTGCGAGCATCTCGGGATGCGGAAGAGCTGCTCACTCCGTTCGCCTCGCTCCGCTCGTTTGTGGGCTCGACGGAGTCTCGCCCCACCCGCAAGCGGAGCCCGGCACACGGTGTCCAGTTGCGCCCCACTTGCCGGCCGGGGCCGGCTTAATTCCCCGGCCACCGGATCATTCCGCGAGGTTGTGCTCCGCCACGTAGCGCATCAGCTCCGCGGTCGTGGCGAGCCGCATCTTTTCCAGCAGCCGCGAACGGTAGGTGCTCACCGTCTTGGCGCTCAGGGAAAGCCGGGCGCCGATCTCGGATACCGTCCGGCCCGAACCGAGCTGGACTAGGACCTGGAATTCCCGGGCGGAAAGCTGTTCGTGCGGCGGCCCGTCGGTGCGTTCGCCGAGTCCTTGGACCAGCCGTTCGGTGAGGGCACTGGAAACGTGCTTCTGGCCGATGACGGCCTTGCGGACCGCTTCGACAACCTCGGCCAGGCCGCCGGATTTGGCCAGGTAGCCGAACGCTCCCGCCTTGAGGGCCGGCACGCCGAAGTCCTGCTCGGACTTGCCGCTCAGGATCAGCACGGGCAGGCCGGGGGCGAGCACCCGGATGTCGTGCAGCAGGTCCAAGCCGTTACGGTCCGGCAGGTTCATGTCCACGATGGCCACATCCCAGGCGGAGGCGGCCACCAACTGGAGGCACTCCCGGCCGCTCATGGCCTCGGCCACCTCGGCCTCGGGGAAATGCCGGTTCAGGGTCCGCCTCAGTCCGGCCAACACCAGCTCATGATCGTCAACGATGACAATTCGCATGGCTCGGGACAGCTAGGCACGGTCACGGTTGGGTTACAAGGAGGCTCTGTCCGGACAAAAAAGAATCCGCCGCCGGCAACCTGGCTGCCGGCGGCGGATGAGGGCGGGACTTGTGTTCAGAAGTCCTTGAACGCGTCTTCGCCGGGCAGCGGCAACCCGGCCCGCTGGCCGGCGTGGCCGTTGGCTCCCGAACTGCGGGGCGTCACCGGACGAACAGGGGCGGCGCCGGCGAATGGACTCGTCTTCCGGGCGTGGGAGTGGCTCCCCGCGGTGGAGCCGAACCGATGTGTGGCCTCGGCGGGAGCCGGTTTCCCCGCGTCCGTGGCGCCGCCGACGAGCTGTTCGAGTTCGGCGACGGTCTGGCCGACGCTGCCAACCTGGGAGTTCAACTCTTCGCTGGCGGAGGCTGCCTCCTCGGCGGCGGCGGCGTTGGACTGGGTGATCTTGTCCATCTGCGAGACCGCGATGCTGACTTGCTGGATGCCCTGGGACTGCTCGTTGGACGCGAGGGCAATTTCGGCGACGAACTGATCCACCTCACGCGTCTTGCCGGCGATCTGGCTGAAGCTGGTGGCAACCCGGGCGCTGATCTCGACGCCACGCTGGCTCTTGCTGATGGCGTCCTCGATCTTGAACGCCGTTTCCTTGGCGGACTTGGCGCTGCGCTGGGCGAGGTTGCGGACCTCGTCGGCGACGACGGCGAAGCCCATGCCGGCCTCGCCGGCGCGGGCGGCCTCGACGGCGGCGTTGAGGGCGAGGATGTTGGTCTGGAAGGCGATCTCGTCGATGTCCTTCACGATCTTGGCGACCTCGGCACTGGAGGTGCGGATGTCGTTCATGGCGGATTCCATCTCCACCATGTCATTGGTGCCGACATCGGCGGCGGTCCGGGTCTGGCCGGCGACTTCCTTGGCCTTGGCGGCGGCCTCGGCGTTGCGCTTCACCATGCTGGTGATCTCCTCCAGCGACGCGCTGGTCTCCTCCAGGCTGGCCGCCTGTTCGCTGGCACCCTCGGCCAGGCTCTGGCTGGACGAGGCGATCTCGCCGGCGGCCCCGTTGGTCTGGGCACTGGCCTCGCGGAGCGACTCGATCATGCGCTTGATCGGCGCCACGATATTGCGCTGGCTGACGATGGAGAAGCCGACACAGACGAGCACCGCGAGGGGCACCATCCAGCCCAG
>JBIIUN010000172.1:0-9433 GCA_044339945.1 Kapaibacterium sp. (SeqCode) | reverse complement strand
TTCCCCTTCGGCGGGCGGCTTTGGCAGCTCAGGCATCGGCACGGTCAGGACGAAACGGCCGTCCGGATAGGCCACCGCGGTGGCATTCTTCAGGAAGGTGCCGATGACCGAACGGACATTGCGGAGTTCGGCCGGCGCCAAGTTGGCCCGCTTGCGGCGGGCATCGATGATCGTGGGCGTCACGTCCGCCCGCCAGCGGCCGAGGATCTTCTCGTCGTCGTAGAGGGGGCTCTTGCCGGTTTCGAGGTAGGTCTTGAAGTCCTTGAGATCCAGCTTGGCGAGCACGTCCTTCACGTCGGCGCTGGCGAGCAGCGCCTGGGTTTGCGGGTGGTTGTGGATTGCTGTCAGGCCCGACTTGTCGTCCAGCAGCTTAAGGTATTCGGCGTCGCCCAAGACAGCCGTCAATTCGGGCCGTTCCATCAGCGCGAGGAGCGGGGGATAGGTTTGGAACCGGGCGCGGACCGCGGGGTTTTCATGGATAAAGCCCAGCAAATTGACGATTTCGTAGCGCCCGGCCGGAGTCGAATCCAAGGCGGCAAAGGCGCGGTCCCAGCCGGTGCTGGCCATGTCGTTGCGGATCTGGCTGACCAGCTTGGCCGGTGCGACTTCGAGGGACTCGTTCGCGGTCTGGGTGGTCAGGTAACCGAGGGAATAGATCGGCTTGCCGGCCGCGAAGAACAGGATGACGCCGGCCAGCATGCCCACGAACAGGCCCAGCGCCTTGTTCATCTTCTCGAACTGGTCCCGCGTAACGTCGTCCGTCCGATACTTGAAGTGCAGTTCCACCGGCTTGTGGGCGGCGAAACCGGCGCCGAAGAAGATCAGCCACACCACCAGGAAGCCCAGCGTTGCCGGCAGGCCGTAAAGCCACAGGGGATTGCTGGCGGTCACCTTGGCGACCAACGGGCTCAGCACGCCCCCGAAGGCGGAGGCGACGGCGAGGCCGATCAGCACCCCGACGAGCGAAACCAACGAACGGATGGCACCGGTTTGGAATCCAATCGCGGCAAAGCCGCCGACCAGCACGATCGCAAGCAACCAGATGAACATAGGCGGACGCTATTAAGCATGTTCCGTGCGTGCACGCTGAAAATTTCCCGAAAACTCCGCCATGAATCCGCCACCCCAGCCGGCCGGCTTTCCGCCGGGTTCCTTGACTTGCCCCCTCCTTTCATCCGTAGCTTACCGCCCGATGATTCGTTGGCTCCTACGCCTCGCCCTGTTGCTGGTCTGCGTGCTCGCGCTGCCGCACCGCTGCCCGGCCCCCATCATTTACCGCGCGGGCGAAGGCTGGACCTACGAGCCGGTCGGTGGGGACGGCGGCAAGTGGCGGCGCAATCGCGCGAAGGAACAACTCCAGGTCGCCAAGGACCTGTTCGAGCAGAAGCAGTATCGCACCGCCCTGAAGGCCGCCCGCCGCGTCGTCACGGTCTGGCCGCTCTCGGATTACGCGGGTGAGGCCCAGTATTTGGTCGGCCGTTGCTACGAGGCCCGCCGGATGGACGAGCGGGCCTTCAAGGAATACCAGCGCGCCCTCTTCAACTATCCGAAGCTGGCCAGCTACGACGAGGTGCTGAAGCGCCAATTCGACATCGCGACCCGGTTCCTCAACGGCCAATGGTTCAAGCTTTGGGGTTACATCCCCTTCTTCCCGTCCATGGAGAAAACGGCCCAGTTGTTCGATTCCGTCCAACGCAACGGCCCCTTCTACGAAACCGGTCCCAAGGCCCTGATGAACGTCGGCGCCGCCCGGGAGAAGCAGAAGGATTACCCGAAAGCCGTGAGGGCCTACAACAGTGCCGCGGACAAATACTCGGACCGCGACGCCGTGGCGTCCGACGCGCTCTACAAGGCGGGCATGGCTTGGTTCAAGCAGGCCAAGCAGGCGGAATACGACCAGTCCATCGCCGGCAACGCCATCGGCACCTTCCAGGACCTCGGCGCGCTGTATCCGCAGGACAAGCGGCTGCCCGAAACCCAGACGCTCATCACCGAGATGCGGGCGGAACAGGCCCGCGGAGCGTTTGAGACGGCCAAGTTCTACGAACGCAAGAAGCGTTACCAAGGTGCGGTCGTCTATTACAACGAGTCCCTGCTGCGGGACCGCAACTCGCCGTTCGCCGAGCAGGCCCGCCAGAAGATCGAGGAACTCAAGCCCCGCGCCGAGAAGCAGCAGAAGAAGATCGCCGACTTCGAGGCCGCCATCACCGCGTCCCGCGCCAAGAACGGCGGCACCAACCAGGTTCCCGACCAAGCGAAGGAACCCGCTCCCGCCAAGGCCCCATGAAGCGCTGGTTGCAGCTCGGGTTGACCTCGTGGGTCGTGCTCCTGCTCGGAGCGGGCTGCGCCTATCGCTTGGGCCCGACGAACGGCAGCGACGCCCGCAGCCACAGCGTTCAGGTTCAGCTCTTCCCCAACCGCACCCTCGAACCGCGCCTGAGCGAGCCGGTCGCCCAAGCGCTGCGGCGTCAACTTGCACAGGAAGGCACGTATCAGCTCGCCAGCCGGGGCGACGCCGATGTCTTGGTGTCCGGCGAACTCGTCCGTTACGAGCGCCGTCCGGTCAGTTTCCAGCCCAACGACATCCTTCAGGTCCGCGACTATGAGATTCGCCTGACCGCCCAGGTGAAGGCCGTCCGCACCTCCTCGGGCGAAGTCCTGCTCGACCGTCAGGTCTTCGGTCGGACCCTGATCCAATCGTCCGACGACCAGGGCAGCGCCGAACGCCAGGGCGTGCCGCTGGCGGCCGACGACCTCGCGCGCAACATCACCTCGCTGCTCGTGGACGGGAAGTGGTGAGGCTGCGGGAATTACCAAAGCCCAACTCCAATGCCCTCGCAATCCTTCCTGCGGTTGTTCCTAAGTTTAGTTCTTGGTCCTTGGTCCTTGGTTATTTCCGCTGCCGATTGGCCGCAGTGGCGGGGACCGAACCGCGACGGCTTCACTGCCGAGACGCTGCCCGCCAGTTTCGCCACCGCGCCGAAGCAGCTTTGGCAAATTCCCGTGGGCCACGGTTACGCCGGCCCGGTCGTTGCAGGAAACCGGTTGCTCCTCGTCGCCGAGGCCGCCGGGCAGGAAACCGCCCACTGGCTCGACACCGCCACCGGACAGGTGCTGTGGGCCGTGGCGGTGGGCGAAACCTTCGCCGATGAATTTGAGCCCGGTCCGCGCTGCGTGCCCGTCCTGGACGGCGACCGCGCCTACACCCAGAGCTGTCGCGGCGAATTCCGGTGCCTGAACCTCAAGGACGGTTCCACCCGCTGGCGCTTCCACTTTCGCGATTACGGCGCCACCTGGTCCGAGGAGAAGAGCGGCGGCGTGGGGGCGGCCAATCGCCGCGGCAACAGCGGTTCCCCGGTCATCCTCGGTGACCGTGTGCTGGTGCAGATCGGCAGCGTCGACGGCGCCAGTCTCGCCGCGTTCGACAAGCTCACCGGCAAGCTGCTCTGGAAGACCGCCAACGACCTGACCACCTATTCGTCGCCCGTCGTCGGCACGCTCGCGGGTCGGACTCAATTCCTGAGCGCCACCTGCGAAGGACTGCTGAGTGTGGCCCCCGAGGACGGCCGTGAGCTCTGGCGGCTGCCGTTCAAGACCTACGCGAACCGCAATGTGCTCACGCCCATCATCGCGGACGACACGGTCTATTTCGCCAGCCATTCGACTGGATTCCGTGCGGTGAAGGTCACGCGCGACGGCGACGGCCTCCGCGCAACCGACGCCTGGCTTAACCGTGACCTGAAGCTCAATCTCTCCACGCCCGTGTTGGTTCGCGGCCACCTCTACGGACTTGGCCCGGCCAAGAACTACGTCTGCCTCGACCCGGCCACCGGCACGGTCCGCTGGTCACAGCCGGGCTTCGATGCCGTGGCCTCGACCGTCACGGACGGCCAGCGACTGCTGGTCACGAACGACAAAGGCGAAGTGCTCCTGCTCGCCGCCAACCCGGAACGGTTCGAGGAACTCGGCCGCTTTCAGGCCACCGGCAAGACGTTCAGCCATCCTGCCCTGGCCAACGGCATCTTTTACCTGCGCGACAGCCGGGTGCTGACCGCGTATCGGCTGCCCTGATCCGCGGACTCACTCAATTTCCACGGCATGGCCACCCCTTGCACGAACGGGTTGCCACCGGCGTCGTTCCGGCGAAGGCGGCATCAAGCTCCGCCAAATTGGATGCTGAGTTGCCGGGCGGCCCGCTGTGGGTGACGCAATGGCCGTTCAATACTGCTGGGTGGACTCGTTCTCGCGGATGACGTTCTCGAACTGGTCGCTGTTCAGTTCCACGAGGAAACGGGCATCGTCCTCGGCGACGGCCTTCACGACGAGTTTCCAGGTGGCCAAGCCCTTGGCTTCAAGGCTCGGCAAGGCGTCCATCGTGACCGTCTGGCCGTTGACCTTCACCGCGGAGGCGCCGTCACCGGAGACGAATTGCTGGCTGGCCGGCAGCGTGCAGACGAGGCGGATGTTTGATCCGGTGGCGGAGCCTTGGTTGGTCACCCGGATCTCGTAGGTGACTTCCTTGCCGACTTGGATCGGGTCCTCCAGGTCGATGACTTCCAGCAGGATTGCCGCGATGCCGACGACCTTCGTGGTGCAGGCACTGGCCACGACCGGGCCGCAGGCGCCCTGGACGGTTGGGGCGAAATCAACCGCCCCGAGTTCGCGCCGGCTCAGGCGGGCGCACACTTCCTTGCTGGCGCCCGGTGCGAGTTGGGTCACTTCCCAGACTACCACGCCGTCCACCAAGGTGCCGCCTTCGGTCGCGCTGACCAGCGTGACGCCCGCGGGTAGGGGCAGCTTCGCCACCGCCTTGCCCGCCGCGCCGTCACCGGTATTGCGCACGGTCAGGCAGACGTTCAGGGGCCGGCCGGCAAAGACCTGGGCGGGCGCGGTGCAGTCCAAGGCCAAAGTGGCGGCGTGGACCGTGGTGACCGCGGTGGATTCGACCGTGATGCCCTCCGCGCAGGTGATGCGAGCGCGGTTCGTGAAGGTCCTGGCCTGGCTTGCCACCACGGGAATCTTCACTTCGCGGCCCTGGCCTGGCGCCAACGTCCCGAGGTCAATGGCCACCTCGGAGGCGCCGGCCTCGGTTTTCAGGCCGGCCGGCAGCGGATCGACGAGGCGGACTTGCGTGGCGGGCACGGCACCGACGTTGCGGTAAATCAGCTTGAGCTCGAACGGTGCGCAGGTCCCGGCTTCGGCGGGGGCGGACTTCACGAGCAGCAGCTCCGGTTTGTCCGGGCCAAGGTCCTCGACGTAGAAGTTGCTGCACGGCTTGGGCGTCACGCAGCGGTAGCGGCGGCCCTTGGAAGAGAAGTTGAAGGCGTAGGCCTCGACCGGTTCCTTGCCGACCCAGAGCACATCCTTCAGGCACACCGGCTTGCCGTTTTCGCGGGACGACATGAACGGCATGCGCGTGCCGACCGGCAGCCGGATGTCGGCGATTTCGGCCCGCTGGGCGGCGGCGTGCAGGTCGGCGACGTCGCCGGTCCAACCCCATTGGCGCAGGATTTCGGCGAAGTCCGGCTTGAGCTTCTCATTCCTGAAACGCTCCCGCAGGTCGTCGGGTGTGCGCAGCGGCGGCGCGAAGCGGAAGGCGGGATTGCCCAGCCGGGTGGCGCGGTGTTCGGCGCGCGCAACGCCGGTGACGAGGAAAAATGCCAGCGAGAGGAGTAGCAGCGGCATCTTGAACTTCATTCCTCGAAGGTTCGGGAACGTCCCGGACCTAGACCAGCGAATTGTGGGTCCGATTTCCCGACCTGGGCCACCGATGCCTTCGCCGGCTCAACGGGCCGCGGGAAGGAGGAACAAACGGCCGTCGCCCGCACCGAAGGACAGCTGGACGCCGGGCAGTTCCGGGCTGTCGTCCGTTAACGGCACTTCGGTGCCGGTGGCCTTGTCCACCTCGCGGACGGTTTCCGGGGCCGCGTCGAACGTCACGGTGGGCCAGGCGGTGTAGGCATGGTCATGGTTGACCAGCAACACGGCGCGCCGGCCGTCGGCATGGCGGAGGGAGCCGACCAGGAATTCGGCGTGGGGATCGCCCTTCACCCGTTGCAGGTCCAGGACCGGCGAGTGGGTTAGCACACGGGCGGGTTCCTGGCCGGTGTGGACCCGCCGCACGCCTTCGCCGGTGAGTTGCATGAGGGTGGGGCCCAGGTTCTTCAGTTCCGCGTTGATCCGTTTCGCCTCGTCGTAATGCCGGGTCCGGTGTCCCTCGGCGGTGAGCAGCGCGCCGCCTTTGGGAAATTCGCCCGTGCCGGCGTTTCCTTTCCCCGGCGTCCAGTAGCAGAAATACAGCACGCCCTTCGCGCCGTAGGCGACCGCGGCGTAGATTTGCCAGCGGATTTGCGCCTCCGTGGGATCGATCCGGTCGGCGAACGGCATCGAGTGGAAGAAGTTCCAGAATGGCACCCCGGCCGCCACCGAATGCCGGCGGAACGTCTCCAGATTCTCGCAGTAGGCGTCGCGGCGGTCCGCGGTGGGTCGCATGAGCGGATAATGGTCCATGGACAGCACCTCCGGCTTCACGTCGGCGAGGAAGCGGGCCACGTGTTCCTCGTAGTTCGTGGCGCCCAACTGGCCGGCGTTGGCGTAATTGGGGAATAGGTTCACGTAAGCCAACCGCCCCGGGCGCAGCCGTCGGAGGTCGGCAACCGACTGGGCCAAGCCCGGAAAATCCGCCACGCCGGGCTCGTCCCGCAACAGGTAGCCCCAGCAGGACGCGTTGGTGGGCCAAGTCTCCACGGCGCCGGGGACGTGGACCAGTGCCTTGAGTCCCAGGTGGTCGCAGACACGAAGTTGGTCAGCGACCGGCACCGGCGAATTGCCGATGACGAGGTTGAAGTTCGCCTCCGCCAGCTCGCGATAGCGGAATTCCAAGTCGTCCTTCGTCTGCGGTGGCACCCACAGGCCGAGGGCGAAGCGGTCCTGCCGGAACGGCTCGGCCGTGGCCGTGGGCGCACTCACCCCAGTGAGGAAAATGGCGACCGCAAGATAGCGCAGGAACTGGGGCATGAGGACGGAAGGATACCCGGAATTTGCCGGCCAATTCAAGCCCGTCAGCCTAACGCAGGATTGGAAGCTGGGCCACCGCCGCCTCGTAGGCGGGCACGACCTCGGCGCCGGATTCGAGGTTCAATTGCAGGTCGCGGATGACGCCGTCCTTGAGCGCGTAGATCCAGCCGTGGACGTTCAGCGTCTGGCCCCGTTCCCAGGCGTCGCGGACGACGGTGGTTTGGCAGACATTGACGACCTGCTCAATGACGTTGAGCTCGCACAGCCGGTCGCAGCGCTGATCGAAGGGAGCTTCGGTGCCAATCTGCGCGAGGTGCTTCTGGCGCACGTCCTCGACGTGCCGCAGCCAATTGTCCACCAGGCCGACGCGGTCGCGGTTCAAGGTCGCCCGCACGCCGCCGCAGCCGTAGTGACCACAGACGATGATGTGCCGCACCCGCAGGACCTCCACGGCATATTGGATAACGGCGAGGCAGTTCAGGTCGGTGTGGACGACCAGGTTCGCGACGTTCCGGTGCACGAAGACCTCGCCAGGCAACAGGCCGACGATCTGGTTGGCCGGCACGCGGCTGTCGGAGCAACCGATCCAGAGATATTCCGGGTTCTGCTGGTCCGAGAGCCGCGAGAAGAACTCCGGGTCCTGCCGAACCATGTGCTCCGCCCAGTCGCGGTTGTTCCGCAGCAGTTGGCTCAGTGGATTCACGTGCGGGTGAACCTAGGCGGGAACGGCCGGGCGGGGAACTGCGGACTGCGCCCGGCGGACGTTTGCCGCCGTGGTTGTTTCCCCTGCGGGGCTCTGCCACGTTGGCCCGCGCCACCGGCCCGTCCCACCCCTTGAATACCGCTGCCTTGGAACTTCGCGAGGTCACCAAGACCTACGGCGCGTTTACCGCGGTGGATCGCCTTTCCCTCACCGTGCCGCCCGGCTGCGTGTATGGCTTCCTCGGCCCGAATGGCGCCGGCAAGACCACGTCGATCAGGATGATCCTCGAAATCATCCGGCCCACCACCGGAACCATCACGGTGCTGGGTTCGCCCTCCGCGCTCGCGGTGCGGCAGCGCATCGGTTACCTGCCGGAGGAGAAGGGGCTCTACAAAAAGATGCGGGCCTGGTCGGTGATCGCCTACTTTGCCACGCTGAAGGGGCTCAGCGGCTCGGCCGCCAAACGGCGGGCCTACGAACTGCTGGAGCGCTACGGCCTGAAGGATTTCGCCGAGGCGCGCACCGAGGCCCTCTCGAAGGGCATGGGCCAGAAGGTCCAGGTGCTGGCCGCCGTGGCGCATGACCCGGAGTTCGTGATCCTCGACGAGCCATTCTCGGGGCTCGATCCGGTGAACCAGACCGTGATGGAGGACATCATCACCGACCTGCGTTCGCGCGGGCGCACGGTGATTTTCTCGACCCACGTCATGGCCCACGCGGAACGGCTTTGCGACCGCCTCGTGATCATTGCGCGTGGCCGCAGCCTGTTCGACGGCACACCCGCCGAGGCCCGGCGCACCTTGCCCCGCCGGGTGCGGCTGACGTCCGACTCCGGCCTGGAACCGCTCCGCGAATTGCCCGGCGTGCTGGCGTTGCAGGCGGCGCCCGAGGGGGCCTGGGAACTCCAGCTCCACGACGGCGCCGATCCGCAGGCGATTCTGGAAGCATGTTTCACCCGCCAGATTCGGCTGCGCAGCTTCAGCGCCGAGGAACCGACGTTGCATGATGTGTTCGTGAAGCTGGTCGGACCCGACGCGACGGAGGCGCGCTTTCGCTGACCATGCGCTACGCGTTCCTCATCGCCTGGCGGGAGTTTGCCGAGACCCTGAAGACGAAAGGCTTCTGGATCGGCATCGCGCTGTTCCCGGCAATCATCGTCCTCACGGTGCAAATTCCGCGGCTGATCGAGAAGAAGGGCATTCCCACGCGCCACTTCGTGCTCGTGGACCAGACCGGCGAACTCGCGCCTGTGATCCGGTCCACACTCGCCGCCAGCGAGCAACGCCGGCAGGAGGAAGCCTTGCGGAGCTTCGCCCGGGCGGCGCCGTATCAGGAACCGTTCAGCTATTTCCTCGGCACGAACCGTGTGCTCGACCTGGCGGGATGGCAGGAGGATCAGGGCACCAACTGGCTCCGGGTGCAGGGTTTCGTTCCGCCGCGGCCGCGATTCACGGAAGTCGCCGCGCCCATCGAGCTGTCGGCGGGCGCCAGCCTGGACACGGTGGCCGAGGCGCTGCGGCCGTGGTTGCGCGGGGAACGAAAACTGCGGACCGCGTCCGGCGAGGCGGAGTTGTTCGCCGCAGTCCTCATGCCTGGAAACTTGCCGGAACTGGCCGCGAGCCAGTCGTCTGCCATGGGCACTAACGCGGTGGTGGGCCTCCAGTATTGGTCGGAGAATCTCGCGGACACGGCATTGCTCCGGATGGTCGAGGA
>JBIIUN010000170.1:0-9472 GCA_044339945.1 Kapaibacterium sp. (SeqCode) | reverse complement strand
AACCCGCGCTCGTCGCGATCTACACCGCGGCCGGCGGCACCAGCGAGGAGTCGAAGGGACAGCCCTTCACGCAGTGCCTCGCCTACTCGAACGACCGCGGCCGCACTTGGACGAAGTATGCCGGCAACCCCGTCGTGCCGAACGTCGGCGACGGCGACCGCGATCCCAAGGTCGTGTGGCACGCGCCCACCAAACGCTGGGTCATGCCGCTCTACGTCGGCGAAAAGGACCCGGTGAAGAAGGACGCGAAGGGCAATCCGACCACGCGCCATGTCTGCCACTTCTACACCTCACCCGACCTCAAGGTGTGGAGCTTCGCGAGCAAGTTCGCCGAGGAACTTTATGAGTGTCCCGGCTTCTTCGAGCTGCCGGTGGATGGCCACAAGGGCCGTTCGAAGTGGGTGCTCTTCGGCGCCAACGGCGACTACTGGCTCGGGCGCTTTGACGGCAGCGTGTTCACCGCCGAATCACCGAAGCTCAAGGGCGACTACGGCGCCAATGCCTACGCCGCCCAGGCCTTTGACGACCTGCCCGACCACCGCGTGGTGCTCGTGAACTGGATGAACGGCGGCAAATATCCCGGCATGCCGTTCAACCAGCAGATGGGCGTCCCGCTCGAACTCAGCCTCCAGACCACGCCCGACGGCATCCGGCTCGTGAAGTGGCCGGCGAAGGAACTCGGGGCGCTGGTCGCCAAGGCGGATTCCGTCGTCGTGCCCCTGAAGGCGGGAACGCACGCCCTGCCGGCGGCCGCCCACGAGCTTCTGGACCTCGAATTGGAGTTCCAGCCCGGCCAGGCCCACACGGTCACGCTGGAGCTGCGCGGCCAGAAGCTGACCTGGGACGCCCAGGCCGGCGAACTCACTGTCTTCGGACGGAAGCTGCCGCTGCGCCCGGCCGGGCGCGGAATGGGCCGCCACACCGAGAAACCGTGGAACAACAGCGTCCGGCTGCGCGTGCTGCTTGACCGCACGTCGCTGGAGGTTTTCGGCAATGGCGGGGTCGCCATGGCGTCGTTCTGTTTCGTGCCCCCGGTGGAAACGGGCGCCGCGCTGACCATCGCCGGCGGCGATCTGGCGAAGGCACGGCTGACCGTGACGACGCTGAAGTCGGCGTGGCGGTGAGCGCCGCTGATGGCCGCGTAAAACACCACGCATAGCGCACTCAATCCGAGGAACCCGGATACTCAGTCTCCAACGTGAAACCGGGCCTCCTCACGTCGACCGCTACTGGGAAACATTGGCGAACCAGTGTCCGCCACCTCTGTTGGTGGGCAGGTCTATTGCCAGCGGTAGCTGTGTTGTGGGCGACTTGGAAGTGCACCAACGAGCCGTGGGGCAGCTTTGCAACGACCCCAATCGGCACCATCTCAGCCGACGCGGTGATTCGGTTTTCAGGTGGCAAAGTTACGGTCGAAAACTACGGCGGAATTTCGCCTTGGGGGACCTACGCAAAGGAAGATGGGACGTGGGTTTGGCGCTTGGAGGAAGGCAAGGGAACGTTGAGGCTTCAGCCCGGGTTTCTTTCCCTCCAATGTGAAGATGTCACCACCTCGAAAGCAGATGTATTTGAGCGAAGAGCTCCACTCCTTCCCGAACTGATCCGGCTGAGCTATCGAATCTCGGGCGGGCCTGGTCTGTGAGTCTATGCCCAGCGATCGCGCAACTACCCCGTCTCATCGCTGCGACTTCTCCCGCTCGATCCACGCCTTCATCCGCGGTTCCAGCACGTCCAGCGGCAGGGCGCCTTTGCCGAGGAGTTCGTCGTGAAACCGGCGCACGTCGAACTGTTCGCCGAGTTCCTTCTGCGCGAGCGCGCGGAGTTCGCGGATCTTGAGTTCGCCGAGCTTGTAGGCGAGCGCCTGGCCGGGCCACACGATGTAGCGGTCGATTTCCACGGTGATGTCGTGCTCGCTCTTGCCGGCGTTGGCCTTGAAGAACTCGATCGCCTGGTCGCGCGTCCAGCCGAGCGAATGCATGCCGGTGTCCACCACGAGCCGGATCGCGCGCCACATCTCGTAGGTGAGCTGGCCGAACTTGGAATAGGGGTCGGTGTAGAAACCCATCTCCTCGCCCAGCTTCTCGGAATACAGCCCCCAGCCCTCGACGAAGGCGGTGGTCTCGCTGTGTTTCTGGAAGTCGGGCACGCCCTCAAGTTCCTGCGCGAGCGCGATCTGCAGGTGATGCCCGGGCGCGGCCTCATGGAGCGTGAGGGCTTCCATCTCGTATTTCGGCCGGGTCTCCAGCGCGTAGGTGTTGGCGTAGAAGACCCCCGGGCGGCCGTAGCTCGCCGCGCCCGGCTGGTAGTAGGCGGTGGTCTGCGACTTCTCGGCGTAGCTCGGGATCGGCATCACGCCGTAGGGCAGGCGCGGCAGCCGGCCGAAGAGTTTCGGCAACTGGAGATCGGCCCGTTTCGAGACGTCGCGGTAACCCGCCAGCAGTTCCGTGCCGCGTTCGAAGTAGAACTGTTTGTCCGTCCGCAGGAACTGGAGGAACTCGGCGAAAGTGCCCTTGAAGCCAACCTGCGCGATGACCTGGCCCATCTCGGCGCGGATCCGTTTCACCTCCGCCTGCCCGATGTCGTGGATCTGCCGCGGCGTGAGCGTGGTCGTAGTGCTGCGGCGCGCGCGGAACGCATACCACGCCTCGCCATCGGGCAGGGCGGTGGCGGCAATGGCTTCCCGCGCCTTGGGGACGTATTCCTCGGCGAGGAAGCGGTGCAGTTCGCGGAACTTGGGATAGACGACGTTGGTGATTGCCGCCAGCGCGCGGGCGCGGAGCGCTTCCTGGTCCGCGGCGGGAATTGCGGCCGGCAGCTCACGGAACGGCCGGAACACGGCGCTCTCCCGCGGATCGGCGGGCAGATTGTTGAGCACCTGCTGCGGCACGTCGCGCAGCGTGATGCGCGGCGGCGTGATGCCTTTCGCGAGCCCTTCGCGGAGCAGCTCCAGCGTCTGGTCCACGAGTTTCCCGGACGCCTCCAGCCGCGCGATCATGTCGGCGAAGTCGGCCGCCTTGCTCGCCGGCATGATGCTGAGCGTCTGCGCGATGGCCTGCTGGACGCCGCCCATCTGGTTCAGCGGGAGCAGTTCGTCGGGGAACCGCAGCCCTTCCCGGGCCAGCACGAACTGGCGCCGAAACAGGTCGAAGTAAAGCTGCTCGTCCGGCGGCAGGACCGCGCGGTCAATCGTCGCGAGAACCTTCAACGGGCGGTCCAGTTCGGCGCGCTGCCGATCCCGGGCGGGCTTGGACAAGTCGGACCAACGGGCGTTCTGGCCGGGAAACCCGTTGTAGGTGGCCGACTCCGGCGACTCGATCATCTCGTGGCGCCATTCCAAGTCGAACAGTTGCCGGAGCCGCACGGCGTCATTGGTGACACCCTTGGAAGCCGTCAGCGCCTGGAACGCCGCGTCGAACTCGGCCGGGGAAACCGGTTCGGCGGCACGCAGGACGGTGGCACCGGCCAAGGCGAGGCAGAGGAGGGTCCGTTTCACGGGCGAAGCAAGGCGGGCGCGGCAGCGGTGGTCAAGCGGGGCGGCGGCCGGCTTGACCGGCGGCCGGGAGCCGCGCGCGGGACTCCTTATTCCACGCTATTGGAGCCGGCTGAGTTCCGGGGTTTCCGTCGCGGCCTCGATGGCTTGGATCGTTTCGCGGACGCACTTGGCCTTCCGGAGCATGAGCTCCTTGGGAAAGTCCTTTTCGTCTTTTTCAAAGTAGTGGGCAATCCGGGTCAGTTCCGGGACGACCGACTTGGCGTGGGTCCCGTAGCCGAGGAGGATCTCCATCAGCTCCGGGGTCCGGTGTTCGCTGGCCCAGGGATTCTGGTCGCGGGTGTAGTTCACGCAGGCGCGGATGCCTTCCTCGATCCGATGTTTGGCCAGGAGGCGAAGCCCCTCCACGCGAATCGAATCGGCGAACATTTCACCGCTCGGCGCGGGTTCGATGATGGCCTGATGGATGGCGGGCAACAGGGGTTTGATTTCCTCGACCGAGAGGTGGCGATAGACCGAACCGAGGCTGCCCCGGGCGCGACCGTCCTGGTTCTTCAGCCCGGCCCGCACGGCCTGGTAGAGCGCCGCGCGATCCACGCCCTCCAGCGAGCGGCTGAGCATCCCGCCGCCATCGAACAGGGCGAAGGAGAGATACCGCTGCTGCATGCCACGCGGATCGCCCTGCGGGTTCATCTCAGCCAGCAGTTGGAGCAGTTGGGGCACCGCCTTCATCGCGGGTGCGCCGATGGCGGCGAGCGCTTCGGCGGCCTTGATGCGCAGCCAAAGGTCCGGGTCCGCCAGCGCGTTTCGCAGCGGTTCAATGGCGGGCGCTCCGCGCCCGCGCAGGGCGATCAGGGCCTGGCAGGCACCGTAGCGGGAATACAGGGCGGGTGACTCCAGCATTTTCACCAAGGGTGAAACGGAGACCTCCTTGCGCCGGCCCAGCGCCATCGCGGCCCGCTCGCGGACCACGGGCGACCAACTGCCGAGACGCCCCAGCAGCTCGTCCGCGCTGAGTTTGTCGTAGGCGCTATGGCGGTCCTTGTTGTCCCAGCCACGGCCATCCTGGAGGAGAGCTTGCGCTCCCGCGGCGTCCAACTGCGGGGTGGCGCCCGGGCGCTTGCCTGTCAGGTGGAGTTTCCTCAACGGCATCGCGTAGGCCAGCAGGTAGGCCCCGGTGGCGTCCCAACCCTCGTAGCTGTCGTGTTCCGGCTCCGGCGGGCCCTGATGGGCAAACGTGCCGTCCCAGCGCCGCGCCAGGTCGAAATACCAGGCGCCGAATTCCTGCATCCAAGCTCCCGTGGCCTGGGGGCCGGACTGGGCGACTCCGGGCATCGCCCACAAGACATTGAAGAAATTGCCGGTATGCCCGGTGTCGCGCTCCGGTCCGTGGGAGGCAAGGCTCATGCGGGAGAAGAACTCCGCGCCGTTGGCTTCGGCGAGCAGGTTGAAGAGGACGGCGGCCATGCCGCACTTGCCGTTGTCTTCGTGGTTCTCAATCCACGGGTGATGGTCGCCGTAGGGAACCGCCCCCTTGCCGATGTAAAAACGCAACAGGCGGGCGCTGAGTTCGATGGCGCGGGGCACCTCCGGGTCCTGCACGCCGGCCTCGCGCGCCAGCACCAGGCCAATGGTCAGCGGCACTCCCGGCGAATTCATCATCCCGTAGCCGCCCAGGCGGCCGTCGGGTTTCGCGAACCCATGGCCCCAGGAGCCGACCGCGCTCTGCCCCTTGGCCGATTCCAGCGCGAGCCGCCGCAGGCCGGGCATCACCGACTGGTCGCCGGTCGCCAGGACATACTCGGAGAGCAGGATCATGACGTAGCCGTAATGCCACGTCTGCATGGAGCGGGACGAATAGCCCGACGCCCACTCGGCTTCCTTTTGAACCAGTGGCCGGTAGGTGGGATTACCGCTGGCCAGGAGGGCAAGCGCATTGAGGGAGCGCACGATGGGATCGTCCTGCTCCGGAGATTGGGCCATTTTGCCGGCCAACGCCTTGCACCCCTGTTCCAGGATGCGTTGGGACTTCGCGCAGTCGTAGGGCGCGGTGGCGCCGTAGCTGCCGAGCACCGGGAGCTTGATGACGACCTCTTCCGCCTTGCCCGCCCGCCACCGGGTCACGGCCAGTTTGCCCCCGCCCGCGGCCGATTCGGCGAGGGTGACTGCCCGGCCGAACTCGGTGCGCGGGTCGAAGGAAAACGGCTTGCCGCCGACTCCGAGGATCACGTCGCCGACGAGGAAAACGCCTGCGGCGGGAGAACCTTTCTCCACTCGGGTGACGGAAATCTGCCGCGCATCGGTGGTCACCAACTGGTCGCAAAACATCCATCCGCGCAGCCCCGTTGGCCCGAGGTTCCAATCATGTTTTGCCCCGGCGGGAACGGCCTCGCCCCGGGTGAAGTCGGGGAGCGCGACCTTTTCGCCGCCCGCGGCCAGAGATGAGGTTGCAAGCGCGCAGAGCGCAATGAAGGTGAGTGCGGCCAGGTTTGTCTTCATCGGAAACAGTTCAGTGGTCTTGCTTGTTGATCATCTGGAGGGTGGCCTCCGCGAACGCCTTGCCCATCTGCGCGAAAATCTTCGCGCTGCCGAAATAGTGGTAGCCGCCATTGGAAGCGCCCTTGAGGGCCTCCCTGTCTTTGGGCGAAAGGACTTCCTGCAAAGCCAGGTCGAGCTTCTCCCGGTCTGCTTTGGCGATGCCCTCAATCCGCATGTCGATCGCGCCATAGCGCTCCGGGGAATTCTGTCCATATTGGTCATTGGCATAGACCGCCAACACGTTCCTCCCCTTCCTAAGATATTGGATCTGTTCTTTTTCCAGGACGATGGAGCCGTAGATGGGTTTGTCCTGCCACCAGATGTAGGTGTGGATTTTGGCGCCATTCAGGTAAACGTGGAATCCTTGTCTCGCCAGGTTCGCGATGCGATACGATTCGAAGTTGAGGTCTTCCACTTCAAACGTTGTGCGCATCAGCAGGAATTCGCCATCACCCCATTGGGAGGGGAACTTGTCCAAGGTGATTCCGCTGTGTTTCCAGATGCCCTTTCCTATGGGCGCCTTGCCTTGCGTCCATTTGCTGTCATCGAAATCGGGCATGAACCAATTCTCCATCCCGGCAGGCAGGGCGATTTCACGGAATCTTCGGTCGGTGTATTCCTTTAACCTGTCCTTCTTCTCGGTGGCATCAATCGTCGTGAAACGCCACAGCCGCTCCTCCGGGAGAGGCTTGCCAAGCGGCTTCCAGTGATTCTCCCATTTCCATGCCCGGTCGATAGAGCCATCCTCTTTCAAGGTGTGCGAGGTGCCGACAATCTCGTTATACCTCGCCTGCTTGGGTTCTGCGGCGGCAATGTCATGATCCCAGAAGGGAGCGGTTTCAACCGCAACCACATTGCCCTTGAACTCAGGCAGGTCGGCCGGTGCGGCCATGGCCTTGCGAAAAACCTCATTGTCGCTTTCACCGCCCACGCCCAGCACGCCGATCACGAATGGCATCTTCGGAGCCGAAAGATCTTTGCGCACATCGCGGATGAAGTGTGCCAGGAGCCGGGAGTATTCGTCGAATCTCCCGGGTTTGTCAGGGCCGGGATAAGTGGTGCCATCCACGAGATCGTTGAACCCCTGGAGCCAGACGAAACCGGACAGTTCGTATCCCTCCTTGGGGTCGTAGGCGGGACAGACCCGCTTGGGATCCGCCAGCACCTTTTTCACGTGTTCGATCATCATCCGATAGAACACCCCCGAGGCGGCATCCTTGTCAGCCTGCCATTTTTTCCGTTCCTCGGCTTTGGGAATCCCGTGGGCACCCTGCGGATGCTTGTCCCACTCTTCGCGGATCTCCCTGGGAAGTTTGTATGGACCGGCACTGGGGGGACGGAATTCGGTGTTGAGCGACCTGCCTCCCCAGGCGGTCTTGATGATCAGAATGGGCTCCTTCAGCTCCTTCTCCATGTAGATTCCGAAGGTGAACTCCGGACCGATCTTGCCGCCATTCTTGGTGGGCTGATCGTCACGGGCGCCGAAGCCGGCGGTCAGCTTGCCCAGGCCCTCGCCATTGGCGCTGCCATCATAGGGGCCGGTCAGATAGGACATCCAAACTTTGTCACATACCCGTGGGGTTCCATCGGGGTTGCGCATCTCCTTGAGCATCGGTGCCGTCAGCGGATCCTTGCTGATATAGTCAAACGTGCTGACAGCGGCATGTCCCTCCATGTTGGACTGGCCGGCGAGGATGAAGACTTTGAGCGGCTTGGCGTCCGCGTTGGTGGCGGCGACACCAAGACTGATAAATCCAGCGACAAGCGCGGCGAGTGTTTTTGCGTTCATTGGGTGATGTTCCTATTTCCGGCCCTACAACAGCAACGTCATGGATCACATGGTGAATCGAGCGAATGCTCTACGCGTATTGCGGTTCTGATTCATGTCGTGTGGTTTCTTCCCGTTCTTAGCCTGCGAATATGCTCCGGCGTGGTGCCGCAACAGCCGCCCACAATCTGCGCCGGCCACGTTTGGGCGTATCGTAGGTAACTCTCCGGATCTACAGCGTCCGTGTTGATCCAGCCGTCCTTCTCGTCGGCGTAGCCAATGTTGCCATAGGCAAGCAGCGGAAAATCGGGGCCGCAGATCGCCCGCAACTCGGCCAGTGGTTTGGCCAGGGTGTGAGCCGGGCCGCAGTTTACGCCCAGGGCCTTCACCCCCAGCGGCATCAACATCCCAGCGGCAACCGCCAAGGACTCGCCCGACAGGATTCGGCCTTCGCAATCGCACACAAAACTGACCCAGGTGGACCGGCCGGTGAGCGTCGCTACTTTGGCCGCGATGACGGCTTCCCGAATGGAGGTCATCGTCTCGATCAACAGCAGGTCCACGCCCGCTTCCACGAGATGCTGGATGCGCTCGGCGTGCTCGGCGCGGCATTCGTCATCGGACGGCACCAGGTCAGGGCGATAGCAATCTTCCAGCGGGGCTACCGAGCAGGCCACTTGTGCCGTTCGGCCAAATTCAGCAATCGCCTCCTGGGCGGTCGCCACCGCGCGCCGGGTCAATTCGCGCGCGTCGTGCCCTTTGCCTGCCAGCGCACGGCGATGGGTGCGAAAAGTGTTGGCGGTGAGGATGTCCGCGCCCGCGTTCAGGTAGTCCCGATGGACCTGGCGCAACACCGCCAAACCGGCATCCGTGGTGAGCGCATTCGCCGACCACAACGGCAAACCGGTGTCCACTCCGCGCCGGTTCAATTCCGTGCCGGTCGCGCCATCCAGCAATAGAAGTTCACCCGTCATGGGTTGCCGTTTCCTGCGGGGGATTGGTTGGCCTGTGCGGCTTTCGCTGCCGGCAGACGTTGCGGGCGCAGTCGCAGGGTGACGTTGGAACCAATGGCCGGCAGGTGAGTGGGGTTAACCTGCCATTGGAGCGCGTCGTTGGCCTGGCTGTGAATCGCCGGCAGGCAAAGCAGCTCGTCGCCAAAGGTTGAGAGCGAGATCACATTTCCGCTTTCGTCGCTCAGGTAGCGGCGTGGCCCCGGCCCGTCGCCATGCAGGACGGAACCGGCGAAGAGAAAGGTGAGCGTGGGGAGCTTTGGTTCTGGGTCCGCGGAAGCAGGGGCCGCGGACTTCGGGCGAGAACGAACGATGAAATCGCTGATGGGGCGCTCCGCCCATTTCCCTCCCTCGCCCCTGAGCACCAAGGAGACGTCCACCGGACCGCCACGGGGCGGAACGTCAATCCAGCGCTCAACTTGATCACCCAGCTGCTGGCGCGTCGCCGGACTTCCCGGTTTGGCGCCCAGCAGCAGGAGCGCCGCGTGAATGTGCATCGGCTTGGCTTCTACCACGACGATGGACTCATGTTCCTTGGTCCCTTTGGTGCAGGCCACCAGTTCGAGCAGTCCCCGCCGGAGGCACACGGACGCCTCCACATCCACGCAACGTTCCTCGAGGTTGATCGCGAGGCCGGGAAACTTGAGTTTGCTCACCGCGGCCGCG
>JBIIUN010000169.1:0-9503 GCA_044339945.1 Kapaibacterium sp. (SeqCode) | reverse complement strand
CGCTGGAGCGACAACGGCCAGCCGCGACAAGTCACCGCGCCGGTCAGCCTCATCGTCAGCGCCTTCGCGACGCTCGCCGATGTGCGCCCCGCACTCACGCCCGTGCTTCAGCCGGGAGCGACCTCGCTCATTCTCGTCGATCTCGGCTTCGGCAGGAACCGCATGGGTGGTTCCATGCTCGCGCAGGTCACGAACCAGTTCGGCGGCGCGACACCTGATGTCGATGACGCCGCGCGTCTGAAGTCACTCGTCACCGCCGTGAATACGCTGCGCGCGGAAGGCGCGTTGCTCACGTATCACGACCGCAGCGACGGCGGCCTGTGGAGTTGCCTGTGCGAAATGGCCTTCGCTTCGAATCGCGGCCTGAGCATTGAACTCGATTCGCTCGTTCGCGCTTCCGAGAAGGCGGACGCCGCGGCGGGCAGCCACGCGTTACGCGCGCTGTTCAGCGAGGAGCTCGGCGTGGTGCTGCAAGTTTCCGACGCCCAGACGACGCACGTTCTCGATGTGCTGCGCCAGGCGGGCTTCGACGGCCACGCGCACATTGTCGGACGTCCGAATGACACGCACACGATGGAAGTGCGCGCGGGCGACGCGGTGCTGTTGCAGGCGGACTTGAAATCGCTGCACCAGACGTGGGACGAAGTGAGCTGGCGCATCGCGAAGCTGCGCGACAATCCCGAGAGCGCCGATTCCGAGCATCGTCACAAAGGCGACGCGAACGATCCCGGCCTGCACGTGCATCTCACCTTCACGCCGCGCGCCGAGGCTCCGGCGCTCACCGGCGCGCGTCCGCGGGTGGCGATTCTCCGCGAGCAGGGCGTGAACAGCCACGTCGAGATGAGCTACGCGATGGCGAAGGCCGGCTTCGAGACGGTGGACGTCCACATGACCGATTTGCAAAGCGGCCGGCTGAAGCTGGAGACCTTCCGCGGCTTCGTGGCCTGCGGCGGATTTACCTACGGCGACACGCTTGGTGCGGGCGAAGGCTGGGCGCGCTCCATCATGTTCAATCCCGCGCTGGCCGATCAGTTCAAGGCGTTCTTCGCGCGTCAGGACACCTTCGCGCTCGGCATCTGTAACGGTTGCCAGATGATGGCCGCACTCTCGCCAATCATTCCCGGCGCCGAGGCGTGGCCGAAGTTCACGCGCAACAAGAGCGAGCAATTCGAGGCGCGCTTAAGCCTTGTCGAAGTGCTGGAGAGCCCGTCGATCTTCTTCCAAGGCATGACCGGCAGCCGGATTCCGATCGCGGTGTCGCACGGCGAAGGCTTCGCGGACTTCTCCCAACGCGGCGACGCCAAGCGCGTGCATCGTGCGGTGCGCTTCGTCGATCATCACGGTCGCCCGACGGAAACCTATCCGCTCAACCCGAATGGAAGTCCCGACGGCCTGACCTCCGTGACGACACCGGACGGCCGCTTCACCGTGCTGATGCCGCATCCCGAGCGCGTCTTCCGGAACATCCTGATGAGCTGGACCAGCGGCGACCGCAGCGCCGCCGGCCCGTGGATGCAGATGTTCCACAACGCGCGGGCGTGGGCGGGGCGCTGAAACGGCAGGGGCGGCTCTAGCAGCGAACGGGGCGACCGGCCGTCCCCACCGGGCACAGCGCCTTCCCTCCTCTCCCCGCCCCTCTCCTCCAATCTGAGTGGAAGAGAGGGAGTCCACCGGGCGGATTTCGGGGGCGATGCCCAGATCCGCCCGCGGCGAGCAGACTCCGATTCCGCGGCTCGACTCACGGGAACGATCCGCCAGAATTGGCCCATGCATCTCCCGCGATCTGCCTGCGCGTGCCTGCTGGCCTGCCTCACGTTCCAGCTTTCCCTCGGGGCAGCCGAACTGGTCGGCACCTCGGTCATCCCGCACACGATCGAGGCGTCGATGCGTTACCGGCGGCCGCGCGAAACCAATCTCGCCGCCCGGGTCCAGCTCTTCGTCCGGGGGCCGGCGACACCGCACCGATTCGGCGACCGGACTCCGGCGGAACTGCTGACCAGCGGCGAATGGGCTTGGCATAACCTTGGCATCGCCGTCCCCGCCCCGGCCGAGGCGTTGACCGTCTGGGAATTCAACGGCAAGTCGTCTCGCTGGGGCGTGGGCCAGCAATTTGAGCTGAAGGCGGAGGGCCTTGGCCGGACCAACGTGCCGATCGCGGCACCCTCGGCGTGGATTTCCGCCGCCACCTTCCTGGCGACCGACGCCGGGGTGCAGCCGGACACCGTCGTGCTCCACGTCGCGAACGAATCCCGGGAGGAACTGAAGCTGTCTTCACTGCGCCTCTGGCTGCCGAAGGAAGGCAGTTCGTGGCCGGTGCTGTGGCCGCAGGAGCCCATGGCGGTGTCGGCGAATGTGCCCGCGGGGGACAAGGGCTTCATCCGGGTCCGCGGCCCGCGGCTGCCCCTGACCTACGCCGCGCTGGAGCTGACCACCAGCGCGGGACCGCTGTGGGCGCATTTGCGGATCAAGCGCGAGGCCTTCGACCTCAGTGGCGGCTGGGTTGGAGACCAGTTGACCAACGCGGCTTACCTCCGGCTCCTCGCCCACCTGCACATCAACGCCGGCCACATCGGTGAAGTGGTCGGCTACACTGACAATCCGGCGCTCTACGACCGTTGGCCGCTCAAGCTCTTCAACCGGCTGGACCCGGTCGCCAAATTCGATACCGAGGCGTGGCTCCCGAAAATCCACGCGGTGGAATTTCTCGGTGAACCGCAATACGGCGGCGGCCGGCCGGTGCCGCCACAGGAAGTCTTCGACCAGCTGCTTCCCTACCGCACCAGCCGCCTCGCGACGACGGTCACGCACAGCGAGGAACGCATCTGGCGCTGGTATGCCGGGCTGTCCGACTTCCCCCATTACGACGCCTACCGGGTGGTCGCCCCCTCACCGGACGCCTGGAACCAGTATGACCGCTGGGGCGGCCGGAAAATCCGCTGGGGCGCGCCCCTCGAGACGATTGGCGACATGTGCCGCTCGCTGCGCGAACTCAACCGGCCGATGCCCTGTGCCTATTGGTCGCAGGGTCCGCATGACGGCTGGGGTGGCGGCTGGGACGGCCGCTCCCGCCGTTCGCCGACGCCGGATGAACTCCGCGCCCAGGCGTTGCACGCGCTCTCCACGCGCATCACCTCCCTCTACTGGTTCAACCTCAGCCTGAAGTCCCTGCGGATGTTTCCCGACACCTGGGAACCAATGACGCGGATCGGCCGCGAAATCCGGATGCTCGAACCGTTCTTCCTCGAGGGCGACGCCTACCGCTCCGAGCGCCGGACCCGCGCCGGCCAGCCCGACTGGGATCTGGCATCCATCGCCGCGCCGGAGGCGGCGGTGCTGTTCGCGTTGGACACCGCCTACACGGCCGACGCGAAGGCAAACGTGTTCCAGTTCGGACCACCGCGGCCGGCGAACTTCGCCTTCGCCCTGCCGGCCTGGCTGCGCTCGCCCAAGGAGGTCTTCCGCGTCGATGCCGACGGGATCACAGAAGTGAAGTGGTCCGCCACCGGCGAAGGCGTCGCCATCGCGGATACGCGCAGCCGGGACGCCATCTATGTCGCCACGTCGGTGCCCTCGGTTCGCGCCGCGCTGGAGCAACGCCGCCAAGGCGCACTGGCCAGGGAAGCCGCCAACCCGATCGAACGCGAGGCCCTCGCACTGATTCCCAAATGAACCGCTCCCCGACGCCGCGGTTTTTCGCCGGATTGGCCCTCTGCCTGTTGGTGGGTTGCCGGGCTGTTGAACCGAAAGTCCTGACCGATTTTCCGGCCCGCGAGGCGCCGAATTACCAAGGGCTGGTCTCGGTGAGCTGGTTGAAGGGATTGTTGGACTACCAGAAGCCTGGGTCCCAGACGCCGCGCCCGGAGACTTACCGCAACGAGCGATTCGTCATCCTTGAGGCCAGTTGGGCCACGTTGGACAAGGCGAAGGATTACCATCGCGGCCACATCCCCGGGGCGATCCATTTCAACACTGATGACATGGAGGACGGCTCACCTCGCTGGCGCCTGCGCGAACCGGTTGAGCTGCAGCGGGCTCTCGGCCGGGCCGGCATCACGCGGGACACGACAGTGATCGTTTACGGGGAGAAGCTGATTGCGGCCGCGCGAGTCTGGTGGGTGTTGAAGTATGCGGGCGTGGACGACGTGCGGTTGCTGGACGGTGGGTTCGAGGCCTGGGCCGAGGCCGGATTTCCGGTGGAGACGGATGTCCGATTGTCGCAGCCGGTGGAGTTTGCGGCCCCGGTCGCGGCCAACCTGCTGGCGACGACGGACTACGTCCGCGAGCGTCTGCCGAGTTCGCAGGTTTGGTTGGCGGACGTGCGGAGCGGAGCGGAATTCGCGGGGCGAACGAGCGGCTACAGCTACCTTGAGGCGAAGGGGCGGATTCCCTCGGCGGTGCATGTTGGGGACGGGGACGACGGCGCATTTCTCTACAAGCAACGTGATGGCCGTCTGCGACCGCCGGCGGAGATTCTCTCCCACTGGCAGCGGCAGGGCATCCTCCCGGCCAAGGAAAGTGGGCGATTCGAACGGGAAGTCGTTTTCTACTGCGGAGGCGGCTGGCGCTCGAGTGTCGCGTTCTTCTACGCCTGGCTGCTGGGTTTCGAGAACATCCGGAACTATTCCGACGGCTGGAGCGGTTGGAGCACGGAGTATCACGCTGAACCGGCGGCGATGGGTCGCACGCCCGGCTGGAGGCAGCAGCCTTCCCCCAATGCCATTGAGGACGACACGCCCTGACGCGTTCCCGCAAACGTCCCTCACGCCATCGAACCACCTTCCCGAAAACCATCCATTCCCCGCCACATGAACTTATACCTGCACCTTTTCCCCGCTGCCCTCCTCGGTGCCGCCCTCATTTCCGAAGCCGCCAACCTCCCCTGGTTTCAACGTTCGCTGGTCGGCCTGGAAGTCGGCCCCACGGGATCGCAGTTCGGCGGTTCGACCAATGACACTGGCTTTGCCACCCGCTTCAACGGACGCGACATCGTCCGGGCCACCAAGGACAGCGGCGCGGAGTATCTCGTCATCTGGACGCGGGAAGGGGACTGGGCGTTCTACAACTCGAAGTTGCAGCCCAAGCCGCCCGGCCTTGGCGAACGCGATGTCCTGCGCGAGGCGGTCGACGAGGGGGGCAAGCTGGGGCTGCCGATCATCGCCTATTGCCAGGTGCAATATCCCGCTCACGCCCTGCGCGAACACCCCGACTGGCGAATGGTGGACAAGGACGGCAAGCCGATCGATGGCCGCGTCTGTTACCGCTCCGGCTACCTCGGCTACCTGAAGCAGATGGTCGAGGAGCAGCTCGCCTACGGCATTGCCGGCTTCCACCTCGACATGGTGGACCAGGGGTTCGGCCCGCCGCATGGCTGCTGGTGCGCCACGTGCCAGCGGGAGTTCCAGGCGCAACACGGCCAGCCGATGCCGAAGGGCGTGACGTTGGACGAAGGATGGGACCGGATGCTCGCCTTCCGCTACGCCAGCAGCGAGCGCTTCGAGCAGGAACTCACCGCGCACATCCGGAAGGTGAATCCGCGCGCGACCGTGGACTACAACTACCACGGCACCCCGCCGTTTTCCTGGGAGGTGGGCCAGCGCCCTGTGCAACATGCGGGCAACGGCGACTTCATCACCGGCGAGACGGGCGTGTGGGGATTCAGCGCCCTGACCGTCGGGCTGAACGCCGAGTTCTACAAGGCCGCCACCCCCGGGCTGCCCTTTCAAATCGCCATGCAGCGCGGCGTGCGCATGTATCACGACCAGACCACGCGCCCGCTCCATGACCTGCGCTGGGAGTTGTTCACGCTGCTCAGCCACGGCGGCTTCGTGACCATCGTGGACAAGACCGGCTTCGACGGCTGGCTCGACCCGGTGGCCTACGAACGGTTCGGGGCGGCCTTCAAGGAAGTTCACGCCAAGCGCGCCCACTTCGGGCACACGCCGGTGCATGAAGTCGGCCTCTACTACAGCAGCCGCACGCGCGACTGGCTGGGGCGCGACAAGCCGGCGGAGGTTTTCCAGTCCTTCCAGGGCGCGCACAAGGCCATGGAATACGCGCACATCCCCTGGGGTGTGGTGCTCGACGAAAACGCGACGCCCGCGACGTTGCGGCAGTTTCCCGTCGTGCTGCTGCCCAACGTGGCCGTGCTCTCGGACCAGGAGGTCGCGCGGTTCCGTGATTACGTCGAGGCCGGCGGCCACTTGATCGTGACCGGCCTGACCGCCACTCGCGGGTGGCGCGGTGAAGCCCAGGGCAAGTCGTCACTGGCGGAACTGATCGGGGCGAAGTTCGTCCGAGAACTCGACTCGACCGACAACTGGGTTCGTTTCCGGGCGGCCGATTCCTCAAGGGCGACCCAACCGCTTACCGACGCCGTCCGGGCAGACTGGCCCTTCCTCGTGCGTGGCCCCGCGGTGGTCTACGAACCGACCACCGCCACGACCCTCGGCGAATTGCTCAAGCCCCACCGAACGTCCCTGCACGCGCAAAACCGCTACAACCTGGACTGGCCGCTGAGCGCGGATGTTCCGGTCGGTCCCGCCATCCTGCTGAACCGGATCGGCCAGGGATCGGTGCTCACCTTCGCCGGTTCGCCCGACTGGGCCACTGCCAGCGACCATCACCTCACCGAGACTCGGAGGCTTCTGGCCAACGCCGTGCGCCTGTTGAATCCCGCACCGCGAATCACCATCGAGGCGCCCGCCACTGTGCAAAGCGTTGTCACCGACGATCCCGCGACGCGCACCCTTCGCATCCACCTGCTCGGCTACAATGCCCCGCCGCAGACCACGCCCGCCAAGGACCGCCCCTACGTCCTGCCCGTGCCCATCGAGGACGCCCCGCTGTATCGGGTGACGGTCCGGGCGGCCAAGCCGTTCCGGCGGGCGGCTGCCGTGGGCACTTCCACCGTGGTGAAGCGCCGTGGGCGGAACGTCGAGGCCTTGGTGAACGACATTCACGAATGCCTGCTGCTCAGCTACTGAGCCGGCGGGACCGGTCGCCGGGGCGGGTTGAGTTTCAACCTGCGGCAACCCGCGACATGACGGTTCCCACGGAAGTTCAGGGACCGAAGCGGACGCGATACAACCGCAGCTCGCCGACCGGCGTAGTGGTGTTGACCGGAACTCTGAAACTTCCGCTCGTCTGAATGGCGGGGTCCATCACCTGACTCCAGGTCCCGTTGAGTCCGACCCGTTCCTCCACTGTCACTTCCAAGAAGGCGGGCTCCCAGGAAATCGCGCTCCATTTCCAATCCGGCAGGTGACCGTCAATCAGCTTCACGTTCATCTTCAACGGAGGGGCAGCGGAACGGTCGCCGGCGATGGCTGGGACCGCTGCCTGCCGGGCATATCCCCAGTAGCTGGGGACGAAGCCATTGCCGAAACACAGCCATGCATATTCGGGAGCCTCCGGGGTTCCCAGGCTGACCCCGATAAAGGATTTGCCCGGAACTCCTGCCCAAATCCGCGCCAGCGGGCCAGCAAGGAACGTCGGCTCGCCCCGGGTGACCAGGGTGTGGGCCGCGGCCGACCAATGCCAACAGGCCTTTGCGGGGCCGACGACGTCATTTTCCGCCAAGACCGGCACGTCGCCCGAAAACAGGTCGCGTTGGTCCGTGGCCAGAATCCGGCATCCCGCCAATGGCACCAGGGAAATGGTGGTGGTCCGGGAAGCCCATCCGCGAATCTCGGGGACGTAGGTCGTGTCCGCCCGGGTGACGATCTCGAAATCCGTGGAGCCATTGACGTCGAGGTCCAGCCGGTTCGTTGAGAAGGCAACCCGATTGGGCGGGGGGCCGCCACCGGGATTGATCCAGATTTGGCCCTGGGTTGCTTCGCCCAGCGCCAGGACGATCAGTCCCGCCAGCAGGGCCGCGAGACGTCGGAAGGGGGCCGGGCCGAGAGAAGGAAACGCGGGGTTCACCAAGTCAGCGCATTCAATCTGGGATGACTTGTCAAGCGGGGCTCCCGCCCGGCGTGGGGCGCATCCACACACCGTATGCGGATCGCCGCCGGCGGTGAACTGCCTCCGGTCCGCGCCTACGGCTTCTCGATGAAGCCGTGGTAGAGCCCGAGGTAATACGGCAGCAGGAACACGGTGCCGCTGCCCAGCACGTTGCCGGAACCGCCGTAGTCGAGGTCCCACGGATCCGTGTTCCAGTGATTGAAGTGCCGGTTCTCGACGGGCAGCACCTGGCCATTCACGCGGTGGCCGCGGCCGCCATTGCCGGGCTCGTAGAGGTCCTTCGACTTCTGGAGCGGCAGTCGGACGACGTCGAGGCGGTGGGAGTTACGGTGTTCCCAATTGAGGCGGTCGAGCGGGAATCCGTAGAGCGTGGCCATCGACTCGTCGTGCCAGCCGGCCCAGGGTTCGACCGGGAACTGGCCCCACACGTTGGTGATCTTCTGGCCACGGCCGTGGACGGCGAAGGCGAAGTTGAAGAAAGGGTTCAGTTCAGGCGCCTCATTGGCCCAGTAGGCAAAGAAGGAGTAGCGGACACTGTTCAGCAGGACCGGGTCCTGGCCGTAACGCAGCAGGTTGTAGAAACACATCACCGCCATCTCGTCGTCGGAATGGTTCCCCGAGCCCGGGCCATACTGGACCTTGGGGAACATCAGGTTCTGGCCGTAGCCGTGTTTGGCGACGAGCTCGCGGACGGCGGCGTGATACTTGGCATCACCCGTGACGTGGCCGGCGGCGGACAGGTAGCTGAGGATGCTCAGCGCATTCAGGCCGCGCTCGGCCCACCAACGTGGATCGCCGTTCATCGCGCCGGGCGAATAGACGCCCCAACGGGTCGGCTTGCCGTCGTGGTCGGTGAGCGAGAAGTCGTGGGCCAGCAAATGGTCGGCGAGGTCGCGGACGACTTCGCGGACGCGCTCCTTTTCCGCGGGGGTCTCCGCCACGAGGTCGTGGTAGAGCGGGAAGAAGAAGAAATGGCCGTCCAGCTCGTCGCTGCTGGTGTCGGACTTCCAATACCATTTCCCGTCGGCGCTCTTCGGCCAGCGCGGTTCATACACCTTCCAGAGCCCGTCGCGCTTGGCTTCCTCGCGGTCGCCTTCAATGCGGCCGACGTTGGGGTCGGGCCATTCGACGGGCCGGATGGTGCGGGCGATGTAGCCCTTGGGCGGCGCGTGGGGTCCGCCTTGGGTGACTTTCTGGAGAAAACGCAGCGCCTCGAACGCCTTCGTCGCGCGTTCCTTCGCCTTGGCGTCCTTGGTCGCGCCGTAGGCAAAACATTCGCCGGCGCCATACATCGCGGTCCACAGGCCGTCATTGTCCGAGTCGTCCGGCGCGGCGGTGGACTTGTCGGCAATCGTTCGCAAGGGCGCCTCGGCCGTGTAGCCGAACGGCGTGCGTTTCACGTAACGTTGAACCTCGCCCTCGTAGAACTCGGCCTTTTCCGCGAGCGTCATCGGCTTCCGTTCCAGCATCCCGAGCCCCCCCGCGGTGGTGACCCAGGCGCGGTTGGCGACATCCACCGCGACCGCGCGCACATCGTC
>JBIIUN010000011.1:0-29099 GCA_044339945.1 Kapaibacterium sp. (SeqCode) | reverse complement strand
CTGCTCCGGCACGCGGCGAAATGCGGCGCCGAGGTCCGGGAAGGTGTCACGGTCGAGCGGGTGATTCCGGCCGCCGACCGGGTCACGGTGCGGACGCTCGACGAAGCTGGGGACGCCTCGGAGATCAGCGCCTCGATGCTCGTGGACGCCTCGGGCCGCGGCAATCTCACTGGCACGCAGGAAGGACTGCGGGAGTGGAATCCCAAGCTGAAGAAGTTCGCCGTGTTCGGCCATTTCGAGAACGTGCGGCTGGATGCCGATGAGGCGGCCGGCGACACGGTCATCATCCGGCTCGCGAACCAATGGTTCTGGCTCATCCCGCTCGCGGAGGCCACCGGGGATCGCCCCACCAAGGTGAGCGTCGGCCTCGTGCTGGACCGCGACGATCTCGCGGCGAAATCGGCATCGCCCGAAGCATTGTTTCACGAGTTGGTGGCCACGAATCCGGCGATTGCCGGGCGGATGGAAGGCGCCCGGCTGCTGGCGCCGTTGCAGGTCACGGGTGACTTCAGCTACCGCAACCGCCGGCTCTGGTCGCCGCGCGTCGTGCGCGTGGGGGACGCCGCGGGGTTTATCGACCCCATCTTTTCGAGCGGCGTGTTCCTGGCGATGTTCTCGGCGAAGCTTGCCGCCGGCGCGGTGCAGCAGGCCCTGGCCGACGGCAGTGATGGCGCCGCCCACTTCCCGGCCTATGAGCGCCGCGTCGCCTCTGCGATGGCCCTCTACGGCGAGATGGTCGGGCATTTCTATACCACGCCCTTCATGGAGGTCTTCCTGGAGCCGCGTGAAATCTTAAACCTCGCGGCCGCGGTCAATGCCGTGCTGGCCGGCGAATTGGAAGGCGGCTGGCGGCTCCGCTGGCGGATGCGGCTGTTCTTCTGGCTGGTGAAGCTCCAGGCCAAGCGGCCCTTCATGGCACGCATCAGCTTCGCGCCGGCTTCGTCCGGGGTCGCCGCGTGAGGAACCGGATGGCAGCCTGTTCGAAAAGCTCCGGTGGCGTAGGAAACGAGGTAACGAGTCTCACTCCTCTTCAGTTTCCAGGAGTTCTTTCCCGTCGAATCCCGCGGAAGGAGAACTGGCGGGCATTCTTTGTCGTGCTCGGGGCCGCACTCCTGACCGGCTGCAGCGGTCCTCGGCTCGCACCCGTGGACCTCAGCGCGCCGGGTTGGCGAGTGCAGGAAGTGGCCGCGGTCTGGCGGCCTCGCCGCGAGGCACCGGAACTGGCCGGGGAACTCCTGTTGGCGACGCACCCCAGCGGCGAACGGCTTGTCCAGTTCAGCAAGCAGGCGTTGCCGCTGGTCACCGCCCAGGTCGCCACCAACGGCTGGACTCTCTCCTCCTCGCTCCGCGCAGGACGGTTCGGCGGGCGGACCCGGCCGACGGAACGGGTCCCGTGGTTCCAGCTCACGAACCTGCCACCCGCGGCGCCGCGTCCGGCTAGCCGGTGGCGGCTCGACACGACGGCCGAGGGCCATTGGCGCCTGACCGATGCCCGCACCGGCGAGACGCTCGAAGGGATGGTCCCGTGAACCGCCGCCGTTGGCTGATCTTGCTCTGCGCCGTGCCGCTGTTGCTCGGTCTGGCCCGGCTGCGTTTCGACGCCGAGATTTTCAATTTGCTGCCCGACGAATTGCCGGCGGTGCGCGGGCTCCAGTTGCAGCAGCGCCATTTTTCGGGTTCGCGCGAATTGCTGATCACCATTTCGGCCAGCAGTCCGGATTCCGCCGCGAGCGTCGCTCAAAGGATCGCGGAACACCTCGGTGCGCGAACCAATCTCGCCCGCACTGTGCGCTGGCAGCCGCCATGGCTGGAGAATCCCGCCGCCGCCGCCGACAACATCGCGTGGCTGTGGCTGCAACAAACGCCGGACGCGGTCGCGGCGCTCGCGAATCGGCTGGCGACGACCAACGTGGCCGGCGAACTGGCGGCGGCGCGGGAGGCCCTCGCGACTTCCCTTGATCCGCAGGAACTGGCTCGCACCGGCTACGACCCCTTGGGATTGACCCGCCTGCCGGTCGCCGGCTCCGGCGCGATGCGGTTCGATGACGGCGAAGGCATCTTTTCCGGCGACCAAGGCCGGTTCCGATTGGTGTTCGTCGAGCCGCCGCGCGACGGGATGAGTTACCAGCAACTGGCCCGCTGGTTGACTGAGCTTCGCAGCGAAGTGGATTCGCTGTTCACCCAGCAACTGGGTTCGCAGCCGGCACGGGTGAGCTACACCGGCGGCCCGGCCTTCCTAGCCGAGATCGCGACCGGCATGGAGAGCGACATGCGCAGCTCGGTGCTGAGCACGCTGATCGTCATCGGTGCGCTGTTTGGGTTCGCCCACCGGAGCTGGCGCCCGCTCGGACTGTTGCTGTTGGGGCTGTTGCTGACACTTGTGCTGACCCTCGCGTTGGGCGGCCTCGTGTTCGGCACGTTGAATGTCGTCAGCGTGGGATTCGCCGCGGTGCTGCTGGGGCTGACGGTGGATTACGGCCTGGTGAGCTATCAGGAATTCGTGGCGTCGCCCGGCAAGTCGGTCGCGGAAGTTCGCCACGAGGTTGCGCCGGGCATTGGTTGGTCGGCGGCGACCACGGCGGGAACCTTCCTGCTGCTGGGCCTCGCCGGCCTGCCGGGATTGGCCCAACTCGGTGCGCTCACCGCATTGGGACTGCTCGTCGGCGCGGTGGTGATGCTCTACGTATTCCTGCCGCTGGTGATGCGTCGCCCGCCGCGGGCCACTTCCGACGACGGTGCGGCCGCTCGCCCTTGGAAACCCTCGTGGCGTCCGGCCGCGGTGGTCGTGGTGGCGATCGGGCTGGTGCTGGCGGTGCGCGGATTTCCGCCTGTGACGTCGAGCGCCGATCCGCTGCGGCCGCGGCAGAGCGGAGCCTACTCCGCCATGGACGAACTGAAGGCTCGCCTCGGCCGGACCAACGAGCCGACGTGGGCGGTCTTTGCCGGCGCCGATGTCGGCACGATTGGTAACGCCCTGGACCGTGCGGAGGCGGCCCTGGCCTCCGCCGAAACCCGGGGCGAAGTGACGTCGTTCACGCTGCCGACCGGTTTCTGGCCCCGGCCGGATTGGGCCAAGAGCAATCAGGTAGTCACTGCCGCCCTGGCCAGTCGCCGCGATGAAATCGAGTCCGCGGTCGTGGCGGCCGGATTTACCCCGGACTCGTTGGCGCTGGCCCGCAGCATCTTTGCTCACTGGAGCAAAGCCGCCGCGGATACGGCTTCCCCTTGGCCGACCAATTCCACCGCGCGCTGGCTAGTGTCGCAGATGGCGGCCCGCGACGACGCTGGCCGGTGGCTGGCGCTGGGCCTGATCCAGCCGGCCACGAATTCGCCGGCGGCCCGCGCACGCTTGGCCGCGGCCCTGCCACCCGGAGTGCTGCTGACGAGCTGGGATTCGCTCGGGCCAGCCCTGCTGGGACACGTCTCGCTCCGGGTGGCGGTGCTTACGGGCCTGATCGCCGTCGTGCTCGCCGGTTGCCTGTGGCTCGCGTTCCGCCGGTGGCTGGAGGTGGTGCTGGGGTTCGTTGCGCTCGGGCTGAGTTTCTCCCTGTTGCTCGCGATGATGGCCTTGCTCGGTTGGACCTGGAATCTCCTGAGCCTGGTCGCCTTGCCGCTGTTGCTCGGCTCGTCGGTGGATTCGACCATCCACGTGCAATTGGCGCTACGACGGCACGGGCCGGACCTGCGCGCGCTCTGGCGCACGACGGGCAAGGCGCTGCTGCTGTGTGCCGGGGCCAACATCGCGGGTTTCGGTTCGCTGGCGTGGAGCAGCAACGCCGGACTCGCCAGCATGGACCTCATCTGCGCCGTCGGGGTCGCGTGCGTCTTCACCGTTTGCGTGGGCTTGCTGCCCGGCCTTTGGTGCGCGTGGTGCGTGGGCAAGCCGGTGTCGCCGCGCCCGGCGTCCGCGTCCGCGCTTTACCGGGCGGGGCTTTGGCGGGCGGGGCTGCGGGTCGCCCGGATTCTGCCGCGGGCATTCAGCCACTTTGTCGCGCGCCGATTGGCCGCATTTTACGTGTGGGCTCGGCCGCAGCGGTTGGCGGTGGTCGCGGCAAACTTGCGTCCGCTCGTGGACGACGACGCGGCGGCTGCGGCGGTGGCGCGCTGTAACTTTGCGGAGTTCGCCGGCAAGTTGGTGGACCTGTGGCGTTACGAGGCCGGCTGCCTGGCCGCGGCGGAAGTTCGGCCGAGTGAAGGTTGGGAACACTTCGGCGCGGCGCTCAGCTCCGGTCGCGGCGTGTTGCTGGTGACGCCCCATCTCGGCAACTGGGAGCTGGGTTCGCTGTTGTTGCAGCAGCGCGGAATCCGCCCACTCGTCCTTACCGCGCCGGAGCCGGAGGACGGCTTGACCGAAGTCCGCCGGGCCGCCCGGGCGCGCCTGGGGATTGATACGCTGGTGGTCGGCAGCGATCCCTTCGCCTTCCTCGAAGTGATCAAGCGGCTGCAGGCCGGCGGCGTCATCGCCCTCTTGTTGGACCGGCCGCCGGCGCCCACCCAGGTGACGGTGGAATTGTTCGGCCGGCCCTTCTTCGCGAGCAACGCGGCGGCCGAATTGGCGCGGGCCACCGGCTGTCTGGTGCTGCCGGTGTTCATTGTCCGGGAGGGCGACCACTACCGCGCGGGGGCCTTGACGCCGGTGGCCTACGAGCGGGCCGACCTTGGGGATCGCGCGCGCCGGATCGCCTTTACGGGCACCATCCTGCGTGCGTTTGAGCCCGTCCTCCGGCAGCATGCGGACCAATGGTTTCACTTCGTGCCCCTCTGGCCGGAACCGGACGCGCCGCGATGAAGGCGTCGGGAAATTGGCGACTCGCCGGTTGGCTGGGCCTCCTGTGCCTTGCCGGTCCGCTTTCGGCCGCGCCGACGGCGGAGGCGTTGCTCGGCACCTGGCTGGCGCGGCAGACGAACATCTCCAGTTGGTCCGCCGAGTTCGTGCAGACGCGGCACCTGAAGGCGCTGACCCAGCCGCTGACGACGCCCGGCCGGGTGTGGTTTGTGGCCCCGAATCGTTTTCGCTGGGAACTGGGCGTGCCGGCGCAATCGGTCGCGGTGCGGGCGGAAACGGAACTGCTGGTGCTCGCGCCCCGGCTGAAGCGGGCCGAACGGTATCCGCTGGCCGCGTTCGCCGCGGGACCAATGGGCGACGCGATGGCTTTGCTCGACACGGGCTTTCCCCGCGACGCCGCCGAATTTACAAACCGCTTTGCCGTGCTGGCATTGACGCAGACCAACGCGACCTACGACTTCCGGCTGCGGCCCCGCGCCAAGTCCGTGCAGAAACTGCTGACGGAACTGACGGTGAGCGTGACGACCAACGGCTTCCAACTGAGCGCCACCGAACTGGTTTTCCGTGACGGCTCCCGGCTGCGCAATGACTTCCACACCGCGCGGGAAAACGAGGCGGTGGACGCCGCGCTGTTCGCCCCGGTGCTGGATGCGACCTGGAAGATTTCGGAACCCCTCAGAGCCAAATGAAGCCGCTGGACGAGAACTTGGGCGCGGCGTTGGCCGCCCTGCCGCACGGACCGGAATTTCGCTTCGTGGACCGCCTGCTGGCGCTGGAACCCGGCGTGAGCGGCGTGGGCGAGTTCACCCTGCGCGGCGACGAGGCGTTCCTGCGCGGCCATTTTCCGGGCGAACCGCTGCTGCCGGGCGTCCTGCTCGTCGAGGCGGCGGCGCAATTGGCCGGCGTCGTGGCACAGACGGATCCGCGGCACGCGCCGATGCCCGGGCTCAAGCTTACCGCGATTCGTGGAGCCAAGATCATCGGCACGGCGCGGCCGGGCGAAACCGTCCGGCTCGAGGCACGCATCGTCGGCCGGATGGGTAACCTGGTCTCGGCACAGGCCACGGCCCGCGTGGGTGAAACTGTCCTGCTGAATTGCGAAGTGACCTTGGCGGGCACCTGACCTGTGCCGCGGATCAAGGCGCCGCCAGCAACCGAGCGCGCCACTCGGCGCGGGAGAGTTTGCCGCGGCCGTTCGGGGCGAGCGTCGCTTCGAGTTGCCAGACCCTGGGCACCTGCCACGCCGGCAGGTGGTTGAGCAGATGGTCGCGGAGCAGGGGACCGGAGAGCCCGGGACCGCCGGCGACCACCGCCGCGATCGCCTCGCCGCGCGGATCGTCCGACGGCAGCCCGAGCACAAGGCATTCCCGCACGCCGGGATGCAGCCGCAGCGCGGCTTCGACGGTCTCCGGCGCGAGCTTGCGACCGGCGACATTGATCACGTCACCCGCCCGCCCGCGCAGGAACACCCCGGCCGGGGTGAGTTCGGCAAGGTCGCCCGTGAGGTAGCGGCCGCCCGACAGCGTCTCGTCGGGGTTGGGCCAGTAAGTGGTCCCGACGGACGGTCCTTCGACCTGGAGCCGGCGGTCGGACGCGACGCTCAGGCGCACACCATCCAAGGGTTGTCCGACGAACGTCGGGTCGGAGCGAGGCGTCGGGCTCCGGTCGTAGGCGATGCCGCCGCATTCCGAGGCACCGAGAAAGTTGTGGATCTTCAGCCCGCTTCGCGCGTGGACCGCCTGCTCCAGTCCGACCGGCAGCACGGCCCCGGCGGAAATGGCCAGGCACACGTTGGCCGGGATGGAGTCGGACTCGTGCCACGCCCGCCACATCGCGGGCACCGCCGGCAAGGTCAGCGGCTGACCGCCGGTCAACTGGGCGGCCGCAAGCACGGCGGCCGGCAGCGGGGCGGAAGCCAGGATCAGCGGAATGCCGTGGAGCAACAGCGGCAGGACGAGATTGGAGAATCCGTAGCTGTGGGCGAGCGAGATGACCCCGAGGTTGGGCCAGTCCCGATTGAGTCCCATGGTGCGGACGATGGCGTCGGCGTCGGCGGCCAACTGGGCGGCGGTGAAGGCGATACACTTCGGCAATCCCGAGGTGCCGGAGGTCAGCTTCAGGTGGCGGATACCGGCCGGTGGACCAGGAACTGCCGGCGGCGGCTGGCCGGGTTCGAGCGGGCAAACCACCGCGCCCGCCCGCCACGCCCGCAACACCGCGAAGATGAACTCGGGGCCGGCGCCGCCGGGGTAGGCCAACTGCGCGTCGCCAGCGAACACCTCCTGATCGGCCGCGGCAGCCAGTTCGGCAAATGTCCACGATCGTCCCGACGCCGCGTCGCGCAGCGCGTTTTCCTGCGAATGGGCCGCAACCACGGCGCGCCAACGGGATTCGAGCATTCCGCGGCTTGTTTGCCTGTGGCGACGGACCCGAAGCAAGACCAATGGCGGAAGCGGCGCAGGCGTGCCTTGTCAGGGCCGGGGCCGGTTGCGCATGGTCCGCCGCGCACGTGATGGGGACATTCAGGCATCCGGAGGACACGCTCAGCTACCGCAATGAAACGGTCTGGAGCTACGCGCTGGATCCCGCCACGGGCCGGCAGGTGCACCAGCGCCGGGAACCGCCGCCGGAATACACGCTGCGCTGCTTCGTGCTGGCTCGGGTCGTGAAGCAGTTCCACCTCCACGCCCGTTTCGATCCGGATGGAACACCGCTGGCGGAAGCCGAAACGCTCCGGCGCGTGCGGCACTTGCTGGCCCGTGACGCCCGTTCCCGCGGCCGCGACGGCGACCGCGTCGTCTTCCCCGGATTTGCCCACCTGCGGGATTTCAGCCGGGCGCACGAAGCGGTCCTGAAACGCGAAGCCGGTGGCGCCTGGCAAAGTTACTTCCAGCGGGGCCACTGGCGGATGCTGTTTCCCTTCAGCCGGGCCAGCCAAGCCCGCGAGGCGGCACGTTTGGTCGCGGCGGTCCGGGCCGACACCGCCCCGGTGCTCCACGTGTTCACCATTCCGCAACTGACCGTGAACCATGCAATCGTGCTCTTCGACGTGAGCGAGACGGCGGCGGAGTTCCGCTTCCGCGCCTACGATCCGAACGCGCCGGACGACGTGCTGGAGCCGGTCTTCAACCGCGAGCGGCGCGAATTCTGGCTGCCGCCGACCGCCTACTTCATCGGCGGCTGGGTCAGGGCCTACGAGGTCTATTGCAGCCTATGGCGTTGAGGCGGACGGCGGCGCGGGCTTCCGGCGCAGCGCACTGAGGCTCAGGAAAAACCAGCCGAAGAAGACCATTCCGGACAGGTTCACGCCCAAGGAATAGCCCAGCTTGTAAACCCGCCCTTCGTTCAACGCGGCGTAGATCACCTGGTCCTGTCCGGCCAGCAGCGTCGGCCAGGCGATGGGCATCATGGCGCCGTGCAGCATGCCGCGGAAAAGGCCCGGGGGGGACGTCAGTCGGGCGTCAGCCCGCATCGCGGCGCCGCACAGCCACGCGAGGGTCAGGGCGGTCGCCACCGTCAACGCGGCGCGGATGGCCCAATGCAGGCGGCGGGGCGAAGCCGGCGGGACTTGTTGCGGGGAATTCATCGAACTAGGCTGGCGACGATGTTTTTGCGCCAGCGGGCAACGCAAGCCGAATACTTCGACCATCCGGAGCGCAGCCTGGATGAAATGCGGGCGCACTATACGGTCCTTGGGCGCCTCAACCTGGTCACCCGCTTCGCGCGGCCGTTCCAGAAGTGGCTCCCGCAACTGCTCGGCACCGCAGCCTGCCGGGAAGCTTCCCTGCTGGATCTGGGAGCGGGTGACGGACTCCTCGGCCGCACCCTCACCGCGTGGGCCGGCAAACAAGGCTGGAAGTGGCAATTCACCAATCTGGACCACTGTCCGCTCACCGGGCAACTGGACCCCGGCGGCCGGCACGTCGTGGCCTCGGCCACGGAACTGCCGTTTCCCGACGCCAGCTTCGACGTCGTGGTGGCGACCTCGATGACTCACCACCTGGATTCCGATGCGGACGTGGTGGCCCACTTTCGCGAGGCGAACCGCGTTGCCCGCCGGGCCGTGCTGTTCACCGACCTGCACCGGAATGTCGGTTTCCTCGTGGGATTGTGGCTCGGTTTGCTGGGGGCACCGCGGGCGTTTCGGGCCGACGCCGTGCTGTCGGTCCGGCGCGGTTGGCGGGTGCCCGAATGGCAATGCCTGGCCGCGGCCGCCGGGCTCACGAAGGCGCGGGTCTGGCGGGAAAACGGCACGCGCGTGCTGCTGTCAGTCGCGAAGTGACCGGTTGGCTTCCCGCCCGGCGCGGAGATACCAACGGCACCACCGGGCGTAGTCCCGCAGCGGCGAGATCTTGCTCCGTTCGCCGGCGTAGCGGACCTGCACGGGCACGGAGACGATGCGTTGGCCCGCCCGGGCGAAGCGGACGCACAGCTCGGACTCGATCTCGAAGTGCCGGCTGCGCGGGGCGAGCGCCAACAGCGTGGGCAGATGCGCCAGCCGGAAGCCGCACTGGGAATCCGGGATCGGCACGCCGGCGAGACCCGAGATGCGCGCGCTGAGCCAATGGTTGGCCGCCCGGCGCAGCCAAGGCATGGCGGTGGCTTGTGCCATGCGGTTGCCGAGCACCAGCTTCGCGTCCCCGGCGGCCTCGAGGAAAGCCGGGATATCCTCGGCGGCGTGTTGACCGTCGCCGTCCAGCATGAGGACCCATATACAATCCCGCGTCTGGGCCCACGTCCAGCCCGAGGCCAGCGCGGCGCCCTTGCCCTGGGAGGTCCCGTGGCGAAGCACCGTGGCGCCGGCCGCCGTCGCTACCGCGGCGGTGTCGTCCCGCGACCCATCATCGATGACCACCACGTTCGGAAGGTGCCGGCGCACCGCGTCGACCACGTCGCCGATGAACGCCGCCTCGTCCCGGCAGGGAATGACAGCGCAGCAATTGGCAGGCGAGGGCGGCACGGGCCGGACGTTCCGAAGTCCGTCGGGCAATGTCCACGTTCATCGCCCGCGCGGACTTTAGGCTTTGGGTGCCTATCGCGCGCCGGGTAGCGTCCGCCCGTGTCCGGCACCTGGTTTCCCAGCCCCACCGACTTATCCGCCCGCGATGAAGCGCAGGCGGAGCTGCACGCCCGTGCGAACAGCGTGGCCCGCGCCCGCTTCGGTCCGCGGGCGTTCGTCCGGGCAGTGGTGGAAGTGTCGAATTTCTGCCGGGAGAACTGCCACTACTGCGGGATGCGCCGGGACAACCGCAGCCTTGACCGTTTCCGGGCCCGCCACGACGAGTTGGCCGAACTGCTGATCCATCACCGGCCGGCCAGCATTACCGACATCAATCTACAGTCCGGCGAGGATCCGTTGGCCGCCCGCGAGGTGGTCCTGCCGCTGGTCCGCACGTTGCGCCGCGAGACAAATCTCGGGATCAGCGTCTGCCTCGGCACCCTCGACGCGCGGCTGACCGACGAACTGCGGGCCGCCGGCGCCTCGACCTACATCGTGAAGTTCGAGCTCGCGGAGGCCGGACGTTACCGCGAGCTGGAGGCCCCCGGGACGCTGACCGAGCGGACGGCGTTTATCCGCGCCCTGGCCGCGTCAGGTTGGCGGGTGAGTTCCGGCTTCATCGCCGGTTTGCCCGGCCAAACGATCGAATCGGCCCTGGAAAACCTTCGCCTCGCCGCGGACCTGCCGCTGATCGGGTGCAGCGTGAGTCCGTTTGTGCCGGGGGACGAAACGCCGTTGTCCGCCAGTGAAGCGGCCTCGTTGGAACTCACGCTGAACTGCATGGCGTCGCTGCGGCTGATGCGACCCGACTGGGTCATTCCGGCGGTCAGCGCCTTGAACCTCGCCGGCACCGGCCCGGGTTATGCCCGCGGGCTCGCGACCGGCGCCAACTTGGTGACCATCAACCTCACGCCCGATGCCGTGCGCGGCGACTACCTGCTCTACAAACGCGACCGGTTCATCATGACCGAGGAGCGCATCCTCGCCGCCCTCGCGGTGAACGGCCTCACCCCGTCCCACCAAAGCCTCCGGGATTTCCTGGAAACGCCGCCGGCGAATTGATGCGGGTTCAACTCGCGGCCGGCGCCGGCGTGAACAACGGCTTGGGCTGGGCGGTGGGAGTGAACCAAGTGCGCCAGCCTTCTGTAAGCTCGAGCCGCAGCCAGCCGAGCAGGCCGAGCAGGGCGGCCTTGCCGGTGGAATTGTCGGGTAGGTAACCGTCGAGCAGTAGGCGCTGGTGGGCGTTCATCGCGCCGAACGTGCCGCGTTCGCGTCGGGACCGGGCCATGCAAGCGAGGCGGCGGTTGTAGAGGCGCATGATCCGGAACGGGATTTCGGACGGCGCCGTGGCGAACACCGGTTGCAGCAACGCCGCGGGTCCGAACTTGATCGGCTGGGAGACGACGCCGAGGTAGTAGAGCGACAGGTCGAGCCGGAATACGGCGCGCATGAGCTCGTAGTCGCCCATCACGTCGTATTTGTCCCGGTAGATTCCCTCGAACCAGCGCTCGTAGGACTGGGTCAGGATGCGGTTGTGAATGGCGATGTGTTCCGCCAGCGGGGCGCCGGTTTCGCCGCCGCGTTCGGCGAGGATCAGTTCAGTAATCCGGGTCGCGGTGTAGCTCAGCCAGTCCATGCCGGGGCTGTAGAAGGGATCGAGGAAGGCTGCGGCATCGCCGGCCAGCGCGAATCCGTCGCCGGCAAACCGGGTGGAAGAGTAGGGGAGATTGGCCCGCCATTTGACGTCGCCTTCCACCGGGGTCGCGTCGGCCAGGAGTTCGCGGGCCACCGGATGACGCTCGGTGAGGAAGTCCTTGAGGCTCGCGCCGACCCCGCCGGTGCGCGGCCATTGGACGCGGCGTTGGTCGAAGACGACGCCGATCGAGAAATCGCCGCCGCGGAGCGGAATCCACCAGGACCACCAGCCGTCGCCCATGAGGTGGTTGGTCGCGGTGGCCCGCATCGTGTGGCAGGCGGCAAACCATTCCGGGAAGCGGTCCGCCAGTTCGAGGCCGTCCCAGTCCTTCACGCCCTGCCAACGCGCCCACACGGCGGTGGTCGGGTGCGCCTCGTTGCGCCGAAGCCATCCTTCCTGCCGGGCGAGCAACGCCGCGAAGCCGCTGGCGTCCACGACCCACCGGCCGCGGATTTCCCGGCGCAATCCGGCTTGCTCGAAAGTGATCGTCTGGGTGCCGCCGGCCTGGAGGGCGATGTGCAGGGCCTTGGCGGGCCGGACCAGCGTCGCGCCGGCGGCCACGGCCCGGCGCAGGACCTCTTCGTCGAGAATGCTCCGGTCAACCTGCCACGAGGGCATCCGAGTGAGGTAGCGGCTGCCCAGTTCGGAACAATCCGCGAGCGTTTGGGTCTTGGCATTGGCGAACCAGAAACGCATGCCCTGCTTCGCCAGGTGGCATTCGTTCAGGTGCTGGGTGAGGCCCAGCACCTTGCCGAGGAAGTAGGCGCTGATCTCGACGGTCGCCTCGCCCACCCGCCGGGGGAAATGCTCCGACTTTTCCAGGATCGCGAGGCGCAACCGGGGCTGCGCCCGCAACAGCAGCAGCGCGGTCGCCGCGCCGGCCAACGAGCCGCCGCAGACGACCACGTCGTATTCGGCCGGTTCCGGGCGGGGCGCATCCATGGGTCGAGGGTCCGCGGGGCCGTCTGGCCATGCAAGCCGCCACGTTGACGCGCCGACCGGCTTGCCTAGCCTGCGGCCACCAATGCTGTTTCCGTCACCGCCCGCTCCCCCGGGTCCCATCCGGGTCGTCGTGACCGGGATGGGGCTCGTGACTCCGTTGGGCCTGGGGCAGGCGGTGAACGCCGAGGGATTTCGCACGGGCCGTTCCGCGTTTCGGCCGGTGACCGCGTTTGATGCGTCCCGGCAACGAACCCGGCACGCGGCCGAAGTCGACTTGCCGGCCAACTTGCCCCCGACCGGACTGACGCCGCGCCAGGCTGCCCGAATCGGACGGGCGGGCCGAATGCTGCTGCACGCGGCGCACGAGGCCTGGACGGAAGCCCGCTGGGAAAGCGGGGCGGTGGGAATGCCCGTCGTGCTCGGCACCACCAGCGGCGGCATGGCGTTGGGCGAGGATTACTACCGGCAAGCCATCGCCACGCCGGCAAATCGCCGGCGGCAGGCAACGCGCGTGACCCACTACCAACCCCAGCGCCAGGCGCTGGACCTCGCGGAGGCGTTTGGCTTTCACGGCCCGGTGACCATCATTGCGAATGCCTGCGCCTCGGGGGCCAACGCCGTCGGGCATGCCTTCCAATTGGTCCGCGCCGGCCGCGCGGCCCGGGTGCTGGCCGGCGGTTACGACGCCTTGAGCCAGTTGGTATTTGCCGGCTTCGATTCGCTCCAGGCGCTTTCGCCGACCCGTTGCCGGCCGTTTGACGCGGCGCGTGACGGACTGGCGCTCGGCGAAGGTGCCGCCGTGTTTTGCCTCGAATCAATGGCCGCCGCGGATGCCCGCGGGGCCGCGGTGCTCGGCGAAATTGTCGGTTACGGCACGGCGACCGACGGACATCATCTCACCCAGCCGCAACCGCAGGGCGACGCCGCGCTCGCCGCCATGCGGTCCGCGTGCGCCGACGCGGGGGTCGTCCCGGAGCAGATCGGCTACGTGAATGCGCACGGCACCGGCACGCCGGCCAATGACGTCGCGGAAGCGCATGCGATTACCCGCTGGGCCGGCGATCGTGCCGCCACGTTGCCCGTCAGCTCGACCAAGGCCGGCATCGGACACCTGCTGGGCGCGGCCGGGGCGGTGGAAGTCGGAGTCTGCCTGCTTGCCTTGCGCGGGCAGTGGCTGCCGCCGGAATTGGGAATCGGGACGGCCGACTCCGCCTGCGGCTTCCCGCTCGTGCGCGCGGTGCAGGCAGCGGCCTTCGAATACGCCCTGACCAATTCGTTCGGGTTCGGTGGAGCCAACGCCAGCCTCGTGCTCCGGAGGTTTCCATGAGCCGGATTTTCGTTCACGGAGTCGGGGCAGTTTCGCCGGCGGGCTGGGGTGCTGGGGCGCTGGTGGAGGCGGTGAACCGTGGGGAGCCGTTGCCCTTGCAGCCGCTGGTCCGGCCCGGTCAGGAATATCCGCTCGCGGTGCGGCGGGTGCCAGCGCCCCAACCGCGTCCCGCTTTCCTGGCGCATCCCCGGCTGCGACGAACCAGTCCGATCTCGCACTTTGCGGTCGGCGCGGCGCTGGAAGCGCTGGGGGCGGACCAGGCCGCGGTGGCCGCCGGGCAGCTTCGCCTCGGCATTATTTTCTGCGCGTTCACCGGTTGCGTGGGATATTCGCGGCGGTTCTACGACGAGGTATTGCGTGACCCGGCGACCGCGAGCCCGCTGATTTTTCCCGAGACTGTCTTCAACGCCCCGGCATCGCATCTGGCGGCGTTCTTCGGCACGACCGCGGTGAATTACACCGTGGTGGGCGACCAAGGCGAATTCGTGAAGTCGCTCGCCCTCGCCGCCGAATGGTTGAACGCCGGCAGTGTCGACGGCTGCCTCGTCGTGGGGGCGGAGGAGGCGGACTGGCTGTCCGCCGAGGCGTTGGAAATGCTCGAACCCAATCTGCCGGCCGCAGAGGGGGCTGGCGCCGTCTATCTGCGCCGCGAACCCGCCGCCGTCGAGCTGGTCGCCGTGACGGAACCGCAGCTTTACCTCGGACCGAACGGCCGCGCGAGCGCATGCGAACGAACCTGGCAGCAGTTAGCCGAGTATGCGGGTCCGGCCGTATTGCGGGTCTTCAATGCCCAGATCACTGCTCGCTTCTTAACGTTGGTGGCTTCCCCAATTTCCGTCCTCGGAGAGGGATTCGGAGCAGGCGGTGCGTGGAACGTTGTTTATGCTGCCGCTCGGTTGGCCGCCGACAAACGCGGAGACGCCATCGTGGATATTCACGGCATCAACGAGCAGTCGGTTGCGGCGGTGTTCCGGCGAACGTAGGAGCGGCGTGGCTGCCCTCGGGGCCTCGCGCCGCTTCCCCATCACGGCGCCGGCTCAACCCGCACGATTTGGGCGTCCTTGTTGTTTTCCCAGCCCGTGCCGAATTCGATCACGTAGAGCGCGCCGTCGGGACCGAGCTTCAGGTCGGTGGGATGCTTGAAGGTCTGTTCCGGCGCAAAGCGCTTCAATTCCACTCGTTCGCCGTTCGCATCGAGCTTCACAGCGACGATCCAGTTTCGCATCCATTCGTAGAGGAACAGGCAGTTGTCGTATTCCGCCGGCAGCTTGGTCGCCGATTTGAGGGCCGCGTCGAAATGGTAAACCGGACCGGCAGCGGCCGAACGTCCGCCGCTGCCGAACTGCGGAAACCGTGATGATTGTCCTGCCGGATAGAACATCCAGGCCGGCAGTGCGGGCGGCAGTTCCTTCGGCCCCGTGTTGTTCGGCGAGAGGTTCAGCGGCTTGGCCGGATCCTGTGCCGGGCCGGACTGCTTGGTCGCGAAGTCGTATTGGCGGTAGGGCTTGTTGTCGCCGAGGAGGAAGGGCCAGCCGAAGTTGCCGGCGGTCTTGGTTCGATTGAATTCGTCGAAGCCCGCCGGCCCGCGCGCTTCCAGCGGCACCGGAGCGTCGGGGCCCACATCGGCGAAGTAGAGCGTGCCGGTCTTGGCATCCACCGAGAAGCGCCAGGGGTTGCGGCAGCCCATCACATAGATTTCGGGCCGGGTGTTCGGTGTGCCGGACGGAAAGAGATTCCCGGCGGGAATGGTCGCGGTGCCGTTGGGTTCGGGATGAATCCGCAGAATCTTGCCGCGGAGATCGTTGGCATTGCCGGCCGAACGGGCGGAATCGAAGAACTTCCGGCCGTCGCGATAGTCGGTCGGGGCGAAGGCGTCGCTCTCGAAGCCGATGGTGTTGTCGCCGGTCGCGACCAGAAGGTTTCCCTGCCCATCGAAGCCCAGTCCACCGGCGTAGTGGCAGCACACTTCGAGATCCACCGGGACGGTCAGCAAAATCTTTTCGTCAGTGAGGGCCGGCGGCGTCCCGCCCAACGTCAGACGGCTGACCCGGAATTCGCGACCACCCTTGGGGGAGTAGTAGAGGTAGACCCAGTGGTTGCGGTCGAACGCCGGGTCCACGGTCATCCCGAGCAATCCGGCTTCCCAGGCGCCGCCGGTGGCCGGCGTGGAGCTATTGGGGCGGGCTTCGACGTCCCGCTGCCAGATCACGGACGACGTTTTTGTGTCGGGCGTCCACAGCTTCACCTTGCCCATGCGCTCGGCATAGAGCAGGCGGCCGTCGGCGAGCACCTCGACTTGCATCGGATTCTCGCAGTCGGTGACGAGCACGGTTTTCTGGAGGCCTGCCGCGGTGGCGGACAGCAACGACAGGGACAAGGCGGTCGCGGCCAAGGTCGCAAAACGCCAAGTGCGGGCGAGGGAGTTCATGTGAATGACGGGAACCATGCCGAAAGCATCGAGGGCGCTGCAAGCTACCGGCTATCCGCCGCCTTGCCGGCCTCCGAAAGGACGGCCTGGAAGGCGGGCTTCGGCCGGTTGTCGCCGTCGAACACGAGGGGCTTGCCCTGCGCACGCCAGGAGACGGCGTCATTCACGCCCCAGAAGGTGACCATCTTCACCGAGTCGCGGTGCTTGAGGAACGCCCGGAAGATGCCGGCGTAGGCGTCGGCGAGCTTCTTGTCGGCATCGCCGACCAGGCCGCCCTGCGTGGTGGCAGCATTGGCGGCAATGTCGGCGCCGGTGTTGCGCTGGCCACCCTGGGCGCTGTTGATGTCGAGCTCGGTGACATGAATGGGCAGTCCCAGCTTGGCGATCTCGGTCAGCGAGCGATCCATCCGCTCGAATCCGGCGGTGGAGACATTGAGGTGGGCCTGCGTGCCGATCGCGTGGATGGGGACATTCTGTGCCTGCAACGATCTGATCAGCGTGACGAGCTTCTGGATCTTCACCGGGTTCTCCAGCCCGTAGTCGTTGTAGCGGAGGATCGCGTCGGGATCGGCCTCGTGGGCGTATTGAAACGCCTTGGCGATGAAATCCGGGCCCATGATCTCGGACCAGAGCGAGGACCGCATGACATTCTCGGGGCCGCCGTCTGCCAGGGCTTCGTTCACCACGTCCCAGACCTTCACCTTGCCCTTGTAGCGGCCAACGACGGTGTGGATGTGATCGCGCATCCGCTGGAGCAGTTCGTCACGGGACGCGCGGGGCCGTTGTAGCGGCCGAAGCCTCCGCCGAAGCCAGGCCCGGGACCTCGCCCGCCCCGGTTGGTCCCAAGCGCGTTTGTGCCGGCGGCGGCAACGGGCGGAGCATTGGTGATGACCGGCGGCGGGTTCGTGCCGGCGAAGACCCAGTTCGGCGTCTGGCTGTGCCAGACCAAGGTGTGGCCGACGATCTCCATCCGGTTGCTCAGGCCGAAATTCACGAAGGCATCCGCCGGTCCGAAGTCGTAGCCGTCCTTGCCCTCGCGCGGATGGATGAGCTGCCACTTCATGTCGTTCTCCGCGGTGATCTGGTTGAAGTGCTGCCGCACCAGCGCGACTTCCTGCGCGACCTGCTCGGGGCTCCGTCGCCCACCGGTGCCGGTTGCCTGCGAGCGGTTGATGGCCGTGCCGACCGGGAAGTGCGCGGCGAAGGCTTCCTTGAGCGAGGGCGCTTCAGCGGCGGTGTTCGGCAGCTGAATGGCTAGCAGCAGGGCCAACAGGGCAATTGGCAATATGGATATCTTCATGGAGGCGTCGGGGGCGATAATTCCGAGGATTCTCCTGCGGACAATGGTTTAACCAGAATCAATCCCTTGAGAAGGAGGTGGAAGGCTTCCTCCGGGACCTGCGAACGTAGCAACAGCTCGCCGGCGTTCGCCCCCCTTCGGACAAAGCGATCGGCCCGACCATGAGTCAGTCGTGGATGTATCCGTCCGCGTCGAGGCCCATGGCTTTGAAGACGCGGACCAGTGAACACACTGGCCCCCCCAGCGCCAGCAACCTGAGGAGGAAGGAGCGACCAGCCTTCGGGCCCGGAACGAAGTCCTTACGTCGACGCTTTTCGGTAGAGGTCCGGCCGGCTGATTTCGAGGTGCCGTTCCGGATGCGCGGAGACCTGGAAACCAAACGGCACGTAGAGCGGCTGCATGTCCCGGGTCACAAGTTGGAAGCGGCGCACACCCGCGAGGTCCGGATGGGCCAGCACGGCTTCGATGAGCCAGCGGCCCAGCCCTTGGCCGCGATAGGCGTCGGCCACGATCACGTCGCACAGGTAGGCATAGGTCGCGCGGTCGGTGACCACTCGGGCGAGCCCAATTTGCTCCGGGCCGTGGAACAGCCCGAAGCACAGCGAATTGGCGAGCGACCGGGCCACGGTGTCCTCGGGAATGCCGGCGGCCCAGTAGGTCTGGCTGAGCAGGGTATGCACTTGGCCGAGATGGAAGCGGCCCGGATCCGTGGAGAGGATGAAGTCGCCCCGTTCGCGTTCAAACGGCAGCTCCAGCTCCATAACGATGTCGCAACGGCAAACGTGGGGCGCGAATGGTTGGCGGCGGAATCCCGAGCGTTCGTAAAGGCTGACGGCTTCCTTGAGGGCCGTGGCGGTTTCCAGTGTGACTCGCACGGCGCCCCGCCGGCGGGCTTCGGCCAGGGCCCGGTCCAGCAGGGCGCGCCCAAGGCCACGTCCACGATGCGCAGCGGCGAGATACATTTTCCGCAGCTCCCACGTGCCCGGCCGCAGGGGAAACAGCCCAACCGAACCGACGATGGTTTGGTCGGCGTCGAGCAGGACTTCGAACCAACCGCCCGGTCGGACAAAGCTGGCTTCCACGTCCGCCAAATCGGCGTCCGTGCCATCGGGGGCAGGCGCGAGACCGTATTCGCGCAGGATTCCGAAGATCAGTCCGCGCAATGCGTCAGCGTCGGACGTGCGGCCGGTTCGCCAAGTGTAGCCGGTGGGCAGACTCATGCGGCGGGAAGTCAGGCGGGTGCCGTGATCCTTGGCAAGCGACGGGAGCGCGGCTCTCTGAGCCGCGAGTCGGGAGTCTTTGGAGGAAGACAAACACGCGACTCATAGAGTCGCGCTCCCGGCTGAAGAATAGGTTGGCGGTGCGGCGGGAGGTTTTGGGAGCGTCGGCGTATGAAGCGACTTCCCTTGCTGGGCAATTCAAGCCTTCTGCTGGCCGCCCTGATTGGCGCAGTCGGGCCAGAAGCCGCTGCGGCCGACAACTCGCGGCTCGAGGCGCGGCGCCTTCGGGACGGTGCCCTACCCGCGGCGGTCAACTGGCGGGAGGCACAGTCGCCAGTCCGGTTTCAGGCGGAGCGGGGCACCTGCACTTCGTTCGGCCTGATGGCGATGCTTGAAACGCTGCCCGGCGTGCCGGCCGACCTGAGCGAGCAATGGGTTTACGGCCAGACCAAACTCGGCGTGTTCGTCGCGGCCCCGCATGCGAAATACATCGAGGGCACCGAGCTGAAGAACTACCTCGACACCCTGCGGCTCACCGGGGTGGTCCCCGAGGCGTTCATGCCCTACAACCCCAAGGCGGGCATCTGGACGGATGAGGCGCCCACCCGCGAGCGGTTCGAGAAGGACCTTGCCGGTGCCCGGCTCTTTGACCTGCTGAGCTTCGCCAAGCTGACGTGGAAAATCCCGGCCGAGGCGCTCGACTTCCAGCCCGGGGCGGCGGCGAAAGACGTTCGCTGGATCCAGGAGCAGTTGGCCGGCGGCGCGAAGGCGGTCGCGGCGGGCTATTTCACGGCGACGCCCTTCTGGGAAGCCCATGACGGCACCCGCGCCATGCAACCGGGCGACTGTGTGCTCGTCCTCGATGGCGGGGAGGAGATCACCTGGGACGAGGCGCGGCGACGGTTCGGCGACCGGATCTTTGAGCGCGTCGTGAAGCAGCAATCCCGGCTCAAGGGCAAACAGCCGCACAGTCTGGAAGGCGGTCATGTGGTCACGATCGTCGGCTACGACCGCGAGGGTTTTGTTTTCAAGAATTCGTGGAGCGAGCAATGGGGCGACCGCGGTTATGGCCGGATGACCTACGACTTCCATCGGCTCTTCGCCGACGAAGCCTGCGCGGTCAAGGCGGCCGAATTCCGGCCCGAGAAGACGACGGATTCTGCGGCCGAGCTCAAGACGGGGGCGATCAGTCTCAAGGTGGTGCCGAACCGCTCCGCCGACGGCACGGCGGCGATGTCCTTCAGCCTCGTTTGGCGCGGACCGGGCGTGCCGGTGGTGTGGCGGCAGGCCGAATACCTCATCTTCGAAACCAAGTCCGGGGAGATTTGGAATCCGAAGGCCACCGCGGAATCGGCCGAATCGGCGGCGTTCCGGACCGGGTATCCGGTCGAGGTCGAAGTGGGCGAACACGCGGGCGGCGAGTTCCTGGTCGTGGCCAAGCTGGAGTCGGCGCGGGGCGAAAAGGTATCAGTGAGTTTCCTCCACGTCCGGCGGTCCCTGGCGGAGACGCTCAGCACGACCACCCTCGGGAATTGAGGCTCAGGGCTGCCGGAACGCCTTCACCGTGCCGACGAGCGCGGTGATGTCCTCAGCCGACAATTTTTCGCCAAACGGCGGCATGAGCTGCTTGCCCTTGTCGTCCCGCTTCCCTTCGCGGATCTGGCGCGTGACTTCCGCGTCCTCGGTCTTGCTGAGCGAAAGATCCTTGGCGCCGAACTTCCTCGCGACGGGAGTGTTCGCCTTGCCGTCCTTGCCGTGACAGAGCGCGCAATGCTGCTTGAAGAGGGCGGCGCCGTCGGCGGCATGGGCGAGCGGGGTGATGTAGGCGACGAACAGGGCGGTCAGTTCGGGCCGGAATCGGAGGTGTTTCATGGCGTGGCTGGCGGAAAGGAAAGCCTGCCGGGGCCAGGTGATCAATCCGGTATCAACCTGCCCGTAAACCAAACCACTCCGGACGACGGCGGTGGTCGAAAGCCGGTGTCATGGTTGACGAACAAGGCCGCCAAGTCCCTCCGTCGCCCGTCCCACTTTCATTGGGGAAGGAATCTGGCCGCCATCGGCCCGCTTCGGTCGACAGTTGGGTCAAGGTCATGAACATTATCCCCCTCGGCCGCCGAGGTGCCCGGACGCGCTCCAACCGGCGGCTCACCAGTCCATCTTCACGCCGCGGTGTCTTGCAGTTGACCCGAAATAATCAGTCCTCGTTCACCTGAAAACGGCGATTGACTGATATCCAAAGTTAGGTAAGTAAAGACCTCCAAGGGTCGCCAAATAGTTGGTCAACACTAAACAACGGAGGGGGAAAATGCACAAAAATCGCAAACAGGCAGCCTGCTCGGTGGCGGCTGCGTATCTCGGGGCGTTCGCAGTCAACGCCGCGCAGTCGGTCACCTCGGGGCTGACAGCCGCACAGCTGGTTGACTTGATTGTCCCATCGGGTGGGGACATCACCATCATCGGAACGCCCACTTACACGGGTGCGTCCGTTGCTTCGGGGAGTTTCTCTGGGTTCGATGCGGATTCGGGCCTTCCGTTTTCGAGTGGTTTGTTGCTGACCTCGGGCCATGTCAACAACGCGCTCGGTCCTAACAACGCCGGCGATTCTTCCCAAAATAACGGATTGCTCGGTTCGTCTTTGTTGGAAGCGGTCACGGGTCAAGCATTTTCGCTGGATGCTTCGACGCTTACCTTTCAATTCCGATCGACGACCCCCAATTTCTCATTCCGGTATGTGTTCGCGTCGGAGGAATACAACGAGTGGGTCAACGGAGGGGTGAATGACGCCTTCGCGTTTGTGCTGGATGACGGGTCTACCCAGGTGAATCTGGCGACCGTGGGTTCGAGTCAAGTGTCCATTGATACAGTGAACCTTGGTGTCAACTCTTCATACTATTCCAACAACAGTCCGGGACCTTACAACATCGAGTATGATGGGCTTGCCGGTGGAATTGATGCGTTGTCCCTGATTGCGGGTGCTTCCATTGTTCCGGAGCAGACCTACACGATCCACCTGATCATCGCCGACCGCGGAGATAGAGCTTTGGATTCCGGCGTGTTCCTCCAAGGAGGGTCGTTCACCGGGGAAGAGCTCCCGCCGCCGCCGAACAACGACGTCCCCGAGCCTGGCACCTATGCCGCTGCGGCTTTCGTGGCAGTGGTGGCCATGGGGAGTTACCGCCGCCGCGCCGTTCGCCGGCAAGCGCTGTAAAGTATACTCCCTTGGAACGCCACGGGGGTTCTACATCGGTGGCGAACACGGCGGCGTGGCAGTGAAGTGCGCCGCCGTGTTCGACCCGTCGAATGGCCAGAGTGAGCTGGCCGACAGATCCTTCGCGGCAGGTGTGTTCGCCTTGCCGTCCTTGCCGTGACAGAGCGCGCAGTGCTGCTTGAACAACGCCGGACCGTCGGAAGCACCCAAGGCGGAACCGCCGCAGGCTGCGATCCCAAGCAACAGGCACAACCTGGAAAGCTTCGCGGGGAAAGTTCGATGAAGTGTCAGGCAGCGTCGTAGGCCCGGCGCAGCCAGCTGATCAATTCGGCGTCCACTTCGGCCAATGACGCGACCCGGACGCGATGCGACACCATTGCGTTGAAGCTGCCCGATGCTTCCAGACGGCCGACTGGGGGCGTGCCCTTGAGCTGGATGCCGACATCCACGCGGGTCGCGGTGCTGGGTTGGATGAGGCCGAACTGTTTCGAGCGGCGCAGGCTGACGTAGCCCTTCTTCGGTGCGAACTCGACATCGTTGCCGAACTTCGCCACCGCCGCGACGAGCGCGTCGTGGATGGGCCGGAGTCCGGCCTTCGCACCGGAATAGGCGGCGGCCACGAGATCTTCGCCGGCCTCCTGTTTCGAGCCGGCGTCGGACTCCAACGCCTTGTGCGCGACGAGATTCGCATAGCCGTGCGTGAAACCGTGATCGGCCTTGAGGTGCTTCACGATCTCGCCGTGTTTGGCGAAGGCGGACTTGCGGGCCAGCGCGACCCAGTGGGCGAGCGGTTTGCCCGTCTTCTCCTCAAGGTTGCGGATCAAGGACTCCATTGCCGGATCGGGGGAGGACATGCGGAGACGAAAGCCAAAAAACTGCGCCATGACGAGCGCGGGTATTAACGAGCAGCTGACTTGATTGGGCTGCTCAATTCCCCACGTATTCGCGTGGGTCCGTGACATGGCCCGTTAACGCGCTCGCCGCCACGGTCGCGGGGCTGGCGAGATAGACTTCGCTTTCCTTGCTGCCCATGCGGCCGGGGAAGTTGCGGTTCGTGGCGCTGATGCACTTCAAGCCACCTTGGTTCATGCGGCCAAAGGTGTCCACCGGGCCGCCCAAGCACGCGGCGCAGCCGGCATTTTCGGTCATGCGCACGCCGGCTTCTTCAAGGATTTGCCAGATGGTCTGGTTGCCCCAGCGCGTGGATTGCAGATCGCGAACGATGTCGGGCGTCGCGGGCACGCCGAAGGTGTCGATGACGACCTTCTTGCCGCGCAGCACGCGGGCGAATTCCACGAAGTCGCTCGTCTTGCCGCCGGTGCAAGAACCGACGTAGGCGCGGTCCAGCTTCATGTGGCCCATGTCCTTGGCCTTCTTGCGTTGGCCGGGGTCGGGATGGCAGGCGACCGTCGGATCGAGCTGGCTCAGGTCCACAACGGTCTCGTAAACAAACTTCTGGTTCGCATCGGCCTCAACCGGATCGTAGGCCTGCTTGGTGCCGTTCAGGGCGGTGCGGGCGTTGACGTATTCCGCGGTGCGGGCGTCGAACGGGAAGATGGCGTTCTTGCCGCCGGCCTCGATGGCCATGTTGGCGATGGTCATGCGGTCATCCATCGAGAGCGTCGGGATTCCGGGGCCGTCGAACTGCATGGCGCGATAGGTCGCGCCGTCGAAGCCGATCTCGCCGATGATGTGCAGGATGATGTCCTTGGCCATCACCCCAGGCTGGAGCTTGCCTTCGAGGCGGAAGCGCATCGTCTCGGGAACCTTGATGAGCAGTTTGCCCGTGCCCATGACGAAGCCCGCGTCGGTGTTGCCGATGCCAGTGGCAAACTCGTTGAACGCGCCGGCCATGCACGTGTGCGAATCGGTGCCGAACAGCACTTCGCCGGGCCGCGTGTGCCCCTTGGCGGGCAGCGCGGTATGGCAGACCCCGGCGTAGTTCGAGCCGTATTGCTTCTTCAGCAGGCCCTTGGAGGCGTCGAATTGCCAATGGCCGCTCGGGTCATCGATGACGTCGTAGAAGTAGGGCAGATCCTGTTCGCGGGCGAAGTCGCGGAGAATGTCCACGTTGCGGTTCGACTTCGAGTCGGCGGTGAAGATGTAGTGGTCGGGAATGATGACCACGCGTTCGCGGTTCCAGACCTTGGCGTTTTGGCCAAACTCACGCTTGAAGACACCGATCGTCCCCGGGCCGCACACGTCGTGCGTCATGAGGACATCGGCATTCACCCAGATGTTGTCGCCGGCCTGGACGGAAGCTTTGCCGGAGGCGCGGGCGAGCAGTTTTTCGGTCAACGTCATTGCCCGGCCAACCTAGCTGGCGGAGGCCGGACCGTGCAATGGGATGTTGGCCGATCCAACTGGGTGCGCTACTGGTCCCGGGTGACTGCGCTGGAGCAACAAATCCTCGACCGCTTGCTGAACTTGGAACAGACGGTCGCCGCGATGGCGACGGCGAATCCCAAGCCCAGCCTCGCGCCCATCTTGGGCGATCTGAGTCGCCTGACCCGGGAACTGCCCCCGGGAACCGACCCGCAGCTCCTGCACTATTTGCACAAGCATTCGTTTGAGAAGGCGCGCCTCTTCCTGCAGGGCCGCGACGCGGATAATGCCGCGGGCAATTGCCTGGGGCATGTGGATGAACGAGGGCGGCCGGTGGCGTTCATCCGTTCATGACTTGCGTCCGATCATGAACCCAATCGGAGACTACTGGCTGACCGGATATTCGGTGGATTCCAAGCTCGGCGAGATCCGGTTGCGCGCAGAATGGCCGCACGCGGAGATCCCAGAAGGAATGCCCCGGAATTCGGAAATCTGCTTTCGGGAGGTGGAAGCTTATCACCTCGTTCACGACAATTTCGGCACGATCTTCGGTTGGATTATTGAAAGGCCGGTGGCGGAGTTTGTTTCCCGACGGGCCGCCGAATTTGAAGCGGGCTTCTCCAATGACGGGTGGCCTCATTTCTGGCGTGGATCGGTGGAGCAAGCGGTGGCGTATCTCCAGTCACAGGGAGCCCGAGCCTTTGAAATCGTTTCGACCTTGGGTTTGACCGGCTGGGTGCTGGCGCGCGAAACGGACGCTCCCGTTACAGATGGAATTTCAGGCAACACCCATGCTGCTCACTGACACTATCGCCGCCGTCGCCACACCTATCGGGGAAGGGGGGCTGGCTGTGATTCGCATTTCCGGTCGCGAGGCCTTGGCGGTGGCCGGGCGTGTTTTCCGGCCCGCCGGCAAATCGGCGACATCCGTCAGCGAGGCGGCATCGCATACGGTTCACTACGGCCATGTCGTTCGCGAAGGCAGGCAAGTGGACGAGGTGCTGCTGACGGTGCTGCGCGCGCCGCGGACCTTCACACGGGAAGACACGGTGGAAATCTCCTGTCACGGCGGAGTTCTAGTGACCCGGTTGGTCCTGGAAACCATTCTCGCGGCCGGGGCTCGGCTGGCGGAAGCCGGCGAATTCACGCAACGGGCCTTCCTCAACGGGCGAATCGACCTGACCCAAGCGGAAGCGGTAGCCGACCTGATCCACGCGCGAACCGAGCTGGCGCTGGGGGCGGCCCACGAGCAGTTGGCCGGCAAGTTGGCGGTGCGGGTTAACCGGCTCCGTGACGACCTGATGAATGCGCTCGCCCACATCGAGGCGCATATCGACTTTCCAGACGAAGACATCGCGCCGGATACGCAGGCGGCCCTGCTGCGCCGGCTGGATGCGGCGGGAGAATCCGTGGCGGAACTCCTGAGAACCGAGCGGGAAGGGCAGATCCTTCGGCGTGGCATCCGTGCCGCCATCGTGGGCCGGCCGAACGCCGGAAAGTCCTCGTTGTTGAACCAACTTTTGGGCCGCGAACGCGCCATTGTTTCGCCAGTCGCCGGGACGACCCGGGATACGGTGGAAGAGACGGCAAACGTCCGCGGCATTCCGGTGGTGTTCGTGGATACGGCCGGGTTGCGGGAAACCCGGGACGCGATCGAGGCGGAAGGCGTCCGCCGCAGCCGTTCGGCGATGGATTCCGCCGAGCTGATCCTGCATGTGATTGATCAGTCCCAACCGCTTCACTCAGAAGATCAGCAATTGGCGGACGCGTGCGCTGGGCGGCCCCGAATCGTCATTCCGAACAAGGCGGATCTGCCGGCCGAGCTGGCGTTGCCGGCAGGTTGGATGGGGGTGCCGGTGGCGTGCGTGGACGGGCAGGGGATCGAAGCGTTGAAGGACGCGGTGGCGGCGCTGGTGTGGTCGGGGGCCGTGGCTGGGGAACCGCACCAGTTGACCGTCAACGCGCGCCACGCGGCGGCCCTTCACCGCGCTGCCGAAAGCTTGCGCCTGGCGCGGACTGCGCTGGCGGGCGGGGAGTCGCTCGAGTTGGTGGCGTTTGAGTTGCGAACCGTGACTGCCGCGGTGGGGGAAATCGTGGGCAAGACCACGACCGACAATTTGCTGGACGCGATCTTCGGTCAGTTCTGCCTCGGGAAGTGACCGGGAAAAGCAAAACGCCCGCCGGACGGGCGGGCGTCTGCGGACAAGGCGGAATGGCTTAGGCGCCGAAGTTACCGATTGCCTCGACCGGGCAGCCTTCCATGGCTTCCTTGCACTGGGCTTCTTCCTCCGGGCTTTCCGGCTGCTTCTTCACGTAGCTGTAGCCGCCATCTTCCCAGCGGGTGAAGTTGTTGGGGGCGGTTTCGCGGCAGAGGTCGCAGTCGATGCACTGGTTATCGACGAAGAATTTGCCGGTGACGTTCTGTTCGTAGCGGTTGGCGATGTCAGCCATAAGATTTGTCGGTGATGTTGAAAATTGCGCGCGATATATGGTGTCGGCCAGCGCAGGCGGCAAGCCACATTTTGCCGGATGCTCGGCTCAATTCTCCAGCGGGCGCAAATCCACGATTTCGCCCGGGCGCGCGGGAACTTCCGGCGGCAGGCTGACGAGGATGGGCAGTCCGTATTCCGGGACGTTGGGATTGGACCGGCCCGGAAGCAGTTGCGGCAAGATCGGCTCCATCTGGGTGCCAACCGCCACCACGCGGCCTTGGCCGATGGCGCGTTCGAGCGAGCGGGAACGGACTTCCACCAGTGTGTTGGTCGTCGGTTCCAGATTGAGGGGTTGGCGAAGGAAAGCGACGACGCGGTCGCCTCGCAGGGCGCTCAGCGTGACGATGGGTTCTCCCGCGAGGACGTTTTCCCCGCCGCGGCGATGCACGATTGAGACGACCGCGTCGATCGGCGCGGTGAGGCTGACGGGCGCCAGTTGGGCTTCCAGGAGCTTCAGCTCCTGTTCTTGCACGGCGACGGCTGACCTCAGGGCGTTCGGGATGTCCTCGTTGAGCTTCGCGTCGGCGGGGGAAAGCTGGTTCATCGTGGCCTCAATCTCCGTGATGAGCTTTTCCCGTTCGGTGGTCTCGGCCAGGGCGGAATTGTAGTCGGCCTCGGCCTCCTGCAATTCGGCCACGCTGCCAAACGGAATGGCCGGGGAGTCGGTGGTCGTGCCCACGCCGTCCTGCGCGCGGCGCGCCCGGATAACTTCCGCCTCCAGCAGAGTCAGGCGGGCCTTGAGGGCGGCCAGTTCGACGCGTTGATCCAGCCAATCAAGCTTCAACTGGGCATAGTTGACGCGGTTGTTTTGCTGCCGGACGCGGGCGTCGACGCCCTCGCGCAAGAAGATCATCCGAGCCCGCGTGAGCGAAACTTGGGCGTCGACCAATTGGGGGTCCGCAGGCAACACCCGGGCAATCAGGTCGCCCGCCAGCACATGTTGCAGGTGGTTCACCGAGAGCTCGGCGAGGCGGCCAGGCTGGGTGCTGGTGATGATCGAACGAACGCTTTCGACCTCACCTACGAGGTTGGAGGGCGCGACATAGTTCTGCCAAGTTACTGCCGTCAGGGTCAGCACGGACGCAAACGTGATCGCCGGCAGGTAACGGATCCGGAACTCGCGGAAGGCGGTTCCCGGCGGGCTGGGAATGGTTGGCAACTTTTCGTTCTTATCCATGGCTCAGACCTCTGATTCTTCCTCGGCCTTGAGGCTGGTGACCCGGGTGACCCCGGGGAAGGCTTTCAGTTCGGTGATCAACTCGTCCACCCGGCCCGCGTCGCGCAGCAGCAACCGATAACTGAGGTCGGTCCCTTCGGCGCTGGCGGCCGAACGCTGGCTGGCCACCTGGGCCCGGCGCGAATGGCGGTCGAGCAGCAGGAGCAATTCCTTGAGTTCGGCCAGCGGGCGCCCCCAATGGAGGTTCAGGATCAGGTCAAACCGGTGCCGGGCCCCGAACTGGGTCCAATGGAGGTAGAGCATCAACAGCGAGAAGATGCAGGTGCCGAGAATGGCGGTGCTGTATTTCTTGGTGCCGCACGCCATTCCCATCGTGATCGAAGACAGGATGTAGGTGGTATCCAGCGTGTCCCGAAGGATGTTGCGGAACCTCACGATCGCGAAGACGGCCATCAGGCCGAACGCGATCAGAAGATTGTTGGCCATCACCATCATCACTACCGCCACGATGATGCACAAAACGATGAGCGAATTGACGAACGAACGTGAGTAGCTCAGGCCATTGTGGCAGGCCATGTAGACCCAGGCGACAACGTGCCCACAAAGGAACGCCAGCATCAGCCCCAACAGCATGCCTCGCAGATCGTCAGGCGCCGTGCCGAAGTCCCCTCTCAGTATCCAGTTACCCATTGCGAATGTCGTCTTATGCCGCCTTGGCAAGCAGGTTGTCGAGTCTGGCGAGGCGCTCCGCCTTGCGCTCGTTGCCTGCCTCGGACCGATTCGGATCCGGATCGGTGTTGCCAGGATAAAAATTTCCCTCGCCCATGCGGGCAATCCCGTCGGCGTATTTGGAGGCGCAGCCTTGCCGTAGGCCGAAGATGCGGACCATCTCCTTGAACCAATCCGGGAACCTGCCGGTGAACTTTAGCTCGAGGATCACCAGCTTGCCGAACACGCAGAAAGGATCGTCCATCCGCTCGGAAAACCGGGCGACAAACTCCGGTGAAATATAGACGTTTCGATCCATCGTTACCCGGACCGAGTTGTCCGTCGGACTGATCCATGCCTCGCGGTCGTAGCGAACATGGGCAACCGGGCCCGCTTGGTCGTGCTGCGCCAGCTCGACAAATCTTTGGATCGCAACAAGTTGGCGCCCATCGGCGGACACGAGCTCATTTGCGGCGGGCAGATGGCCGGCC
>JBIIUN010000168.1:0-9524 GCA_044339945.1 Kapaibacterium sp. (SeqCode) | reverse complement strand
GCCGTGGACTTCGTCATGCTCCAACTGTCGCGCGTCAAGTGGACCATCGTCTTTCCGCTCGCCTTGGGCGCCGCGCTGGTAGTGATCGGTTGGCTCGCCTTCAAGTCCTGGCAATCCTCGCCCAAGACGGACCCGCTGGGCCAACTTGGCTCCGGTTTGGTCGAACCCCGCACCCGACCGCCGGGCACCTTGGCCCTGCCGACAAATCTTCCGCCCCAACGTCCTGGACGATGACGCACAAACTCGTTGCCCTGTCGGCGGCCGCTAACTAGGTTTCGCGCGCCCCAAGTTTGCACGGGTAGCTCAATTGGATAGAGCGTCGGTCTCCGAAGCCGAAGGTTGTGGGTTCGACCCCCGCCCCGTGCACCATGCCCCCAGTTGTTGCTAGCGGTCTTGGAGCCTACGGTGCGGCGGGGATTAATCGTGGTTCTTGGATGCACGAGCCCGTCGGTTTCCACTTGTCTCCTGCCGGCTGTCGCTCCGGGGAGTCTCCGCCCGTCGATAACGACCCATTACTGCTCCTTCAACCGGGTCTGTAGCTCCCGTTGATTCACTTTCCCCGTGCCCAGCTTCGGAATCTCCCGCACAACGATGGCTTCGCGGGGCACGCAGAGGTTACTCATGCCCTTGCAGCGGAGACGCAGGGGGGGGATGCCCACAATGGTTGCCTTCGCGGTCGAGCTTGAAGCGCTCGACGATGGCGTGTTCCTGCGCCTCATTGATGAAGCCGCCCTCACCAATCTTCCGGATGTCGGTCGCTTTCGTGGTAGGAGATTGGCCCAGGAGTTCGAGGGAACGTGAATTGATTATCGTGATGGGGGCATCGGCTCGCGGACATTCGATTGGTTGGACCTTTGGGAATGTCGCCAGCGATGCCGAAGCGTGCGCACCACCAATCCCACGCCTCCCACGAACCCAGCCAAGTAGCTTGCGGAATGCGCCCACATGTCTGCTGCGAAGGCGTTATGCTTGGACCTTGGAATCGCAGTTTCCCAACCGCCGATCCCAACAACACCCAGCTTGGTCAGGAGGTAGCCGGTCAATCCGCTCACGACCGCCACCGCTGCCACGCCCATCAGGAGCCGGCCAACCGGATGTTTGAGCCGGGATGCTGGCAGGATCGGCCACTTTCCGGCCAGCGCAGCGATTGCCAGCAATACGCCGAGGAATGCTCCTACCCACCAAGTGGCAATTACTCCCCAGCCCAAGCCGAGCAAAGTCGGTGAGTCAGTGCTGAAGACTGGTGGATGGGCGACTGTGAAATACTCAACGCAGATGCGGGCTGTGATCTGGTCGTGAATCACACCATAGGCGATGGCCGCGCCGATGCAGAGCATCAAGATCTTGATGAACTCGCGGAGATGTTTCACGAAGCAGCGGGGTTCTGCACCTTCAGTTGAGCCTGCAACTCCCGGTGATTCACCTTGCCCGTGCCCAGTTTCGGAATCTCCCGCACGACCATCACTTCGCGGGGGACGCAGAGGTTGGTCATGCCTTTGCCACGGATGACGCCGCGGATGTCGTCGAGGTTGAGCTTCGGCTGATCGGTGACGGCGATGAGCTTTTCGCCCTTGTCCTCGTCGGGCACGGCGATGACGGCGATCTCGCACTTGAGGCCGAGGTGCGGGAACGCGCCGGCCAGCGCGTCCTCGACCGCGGTGAGACTGACCATTTCGCCGCTGATCTTCGCGAAGCGTTTCAGGCGGCCGAGGATGTGGACGAAGCCCTCGTCGTCCACCTTGACCATGTCGCCGGTGTCATACCAGCCGCCGAGCGCCTGGAACTTCGCGTTGGCGTCGGGATTCAGGTAGCCGCGCATCACGTTCGGGCCGCGCACGAAGAGCTTGCCGCCCTCGGCGACGCCCTCGATGGGCTCCAGCTTCCATTCCATGCCGGGCAGGAAGCGACCGACGGAGCCAGACTTGGGTTCCAGCCGCGAGTTGATGGTGATGGCCGGGCTGCATTCGGTCGCGCCGTAGCCTTCGAGGATGCGCACGCCAAACTTCTTCGCCCAGGTCTGCACCGTCGCGTCCTGGATCTTCTCGGCGCCGGCGACGAGGAACTTCACCGAGTTGAAGTCGTAGGGATTGGCCCGGCGCGCGTAGCCGTTGAGGAAGGTGTTCGTGCCAAGCATGACCGTGCAGGCCTTGTCGTAAACGGCGGCGGGCACGACGCGGTAATGCAGCGGCGACGGGTAGAGGAAGGTGTAGAAGCCGTTGGTCAGCGGCACGACGAGCCCGGCCATGAGCCCGAAGCTGTGGAACAGCGGCATGGCGCTGAAGAACCGCTCGTGATCGGTCACGTCGAGCACGCCCATGAGCTGGCGCATGTTGGCGAGCAGGTTGCCGTGGGTGAGTTCGACGCCCTTGGGCACGCCTTCGGAACCGGAGGTGAACAGGATGACGGCGGTGGCCGACTGCGGATTGCGGATTGCGGATTGCGGATTGAGTCCGGCGCCGCACGCGAGGGTGTGCTTCACCAATTTGGTGAGCTTGGTCAGGCCGGAGATGCCGGCGCGGACGTCTTCGAGGAAGATCAACTCGATGCCGGCGTCGAGAAAGGGCGTAAGCTCCAGCTTCGCCTTCTGGGCGAATACGCGGGAGGTGATGACCTGCTTGAGGCCGGCCAGTTGGGCGCATTGCAGCATCGTGGGGATGCCGGTGGAGAAGTTCAGGATCGCGGGAACGTAGCCGGTGGACCACAGGCTCAGCAGCGTGACCGGGGTGCCGTTCACGTTGGGCAGCAGCACGCCGATGTGAGGAGCCGAGCCGAGCCGCTTCCGCCATTCGCCGGCCAACACGTCCACCCCGACCATCAGGCGGCGATAGGTGAGTGCGGTGAAGGTGACGTCCTCGAAGATGACCTTCTTGGGCAGGAGGGCGGCGGTTTCAACGACGGCGGTCAGGACGTTCTGGGCACCGAGTTCGGTCTCAGCCTCAAACTGTTGGCGGACCATCATGTCGCGCAGCCAGGTCGTGCGGCGTTGGCGGGCGACGCTATTGGAGGTGCCGTCGGGTAGCACGGGGGCTGTCAGGGCGGCGCTGAAGTGGGCGGTGACGCGCGGCCGCCAGTGGGTCCAGCCGGTGTGGCGGACGAACGGCACGCGGCGGGCGTTGCGCAGGTAGCAGGTGATGACTTTGGCGCCGGTCTTGTGGATGAGGAAGCCGGTGCCGTCGAAGAGCTTCATCAGCGAGCCGGTGAGCGTGATGCGGCCCTCGGCGAAGAGCACCAGCCGGCCGCCCGTGGCGAGGAACTCAGCCATGCGCTTGGCGGCGTAGGGCGACGTGGTGTCCACCGGGAAGGTGCGGCGGTTGACCATCATCTTCTTGTGAACCCAGGTGGTCTCGGCGGTCGTGGCGCTGGTGACGAACTTCCAGTCGTCATCCAGCACCGCGTAGAGGAACAGCCAGTCGAGCCAAGAGACGTGGTTCGGGATGAGCAGGACCGGGCCGGGCGTGCTCAGCACCTCGGTGTTGAAGGCGCGGAAGCGGAACCAGAGCCGGGCGAACAGGAGGCAGAGGGGTTTCATCGGTTGGCTGGAGATTGCGGGGCAGGGCGTTGAAAAGGGAAGGGAGGTGGGTGAACGCGAAGCGTCTTGGAGTGCGGCAGCGAAGCTGCCGCTTTGGGTTGGCGCTGGGCGCGAATGAAACTTGGCGAATGATCTGAACGCCGGCCGCGAAAAGCGGTGTCAAGCCACGCGCACTCCAAGACGCTGGCGCGACTGCAATCCTACGTTGGTGAGCTCCGAATCTGTAGGAGCCGACGTGAGGTTGCTCTGACTTTGGGTAAAGCGAGAGACTGGTTACCTCGTCCCCTACGGGCCAGCCGGGAGTGCGACTCTCTGAGTCGCGAGTCGGTCCTGGCGCCTGAATGGAAGACCACCGGTTGCGGCTCAGAGAGCCGCGCTCCCGGCTGGTGGTCGGATGCTCGCTGAGCCAAGCCGGCTGGCTTTCCAGAGTAGGCCAGTTCATCGGGCTGCCTTCCGGTTTCGGCGGTCCCGCCACGCCAGCGCGCCGAGCCACAGCATCACGCCGCCGGTAGCCCAGGTGCAGGCCGGCGCGATCCATTCGTCGAGCGGCACGGTGCCTCCCTTGGCGGTCCAACGCAGTTCACCCGCGATCATCTCGCCCTGACCGGGGAAGGGGGCGGTGGCGATTTCACGCCCGGTGCGGTCGATGATCTGGGAGATGCCCGAACTGGCGACGCGGAAGATGGGCACGCGGTATTCGGCGGCTCGAATTCGGGCCATGCGGGCGTTGAGGCGGTGTTGGTGTTCGCCCCACGCGGTGACGTCCATCGTCGGGATGAGCAGCGCCACGGCGCCTTGCCGGATGAGTTCATCGGTCACCTGCCGGTAGCTGGCGTCGTAGCAGATGGCGATGCCGAGCTTGCCCCACGGCGAATCCCAGACGCGCTGCGAGGGTGCGGGCTCGCCATCGGCGAAGAACTGGATCGGGCGCGACTTGGCTTGGGTGAACACGACCTCGCCGTTGGTGCTGATGACGAAGGCGGTGTTGTAGAAGCGCTCCTTCGTAGCCGCCGACGTGAGGAGGCGGAGCGGCGCATGGGCTGGCGCATCCGCCTTGTCACCTCGGCGGCTACCGCCCTCGATGGGCTGCTTACCCCCGACCACCAGCCATTTGCCGTTCCGCTGGCACCACGCCTTCACGGACGGAGGCGGTGGGCCGTCGGCGAACGTGTTTTCGCTGAGCATCAGCAACTCGGCTTCGGGATGCGCTCTCGCTAGTTTATCCAAGCCAGCAAGCACGTCAGGGACGGCGGGAATTTCGAGTTGGAGGCCGGCGACGCGGAGTGTTGTGTGCCGCTGGTGGGACGACATAAGTGTGGGGAGAAACCACCAGATGGTAATCAGCGCAGCGACTGCGAGTAGCTTCAGATGGAGCCCTTTTCGCGCTGAGTTCCATACTGTGATCGCGATGCAGTTTAGCGCCATCACGGCGCAGCCAATTCCGTAAACTCCTAGCCAGCCAAGGATAGCCAATACCAGGCCGTCAAAAACGCCTCCCGCGGTGAACCACGCAAACCGCAGCCACCACACTTCGCTCCGGAAATACTCGATCCCGCACCAGAGCACTGGCGCGAGAATCACGGCCCACTTCGTTCCTAGCCGGAACTCGACGCGATTCAGCAACAGCAGAAACGCGGCGTGGAACAGCCCGAGGATCAGCCAGAGCGGAATCGCGGCGGCCTGGAAGATGGTCCAGAGAAAGCCCATCTGCGGCACGAACACGCCCAGTCCAATAGCTAACCCGACGTAGAACGCCTGCCGCGCCGTGGCCAATCGACGCAGCGCGAACAGGCAGCCGAGATACGCCAGCACCAGCCAGCACAGCGCCGGCACCATGAACGCGAGGTGGAACGCCCCTACTGCACCCGCGGCGAGGGTGATGGTCTGCCACAACCGTAGCCGTCGGGCTGGTCCTGAGGTCTCCGGAGCGGGTGGCGTGGTTGGAGGCGTTTCCATGGTCGGTCAGTGGTGTAGCCGCCGACGTGAGGAGGCGGAATGGGCTCGGGTATGGACCGGGGCCGCCTCCTCACGTCGGCGGCTACGGCTGCGTGTAGTTTGCCCGTCGTCACCCGGGCCCTCATTCCCAGGGAGAGATTCCACCAACATGCATTCGCGATGGGTGCCGCCGAGCCTGAAAGGAACGCGCCCCTCGCCCCGTCCCTCGCCCCTCCTCCGAGGAAGGGAGAGGGTGCCCGAAGGGTGGGTGATTGGTGATCGGACGACCGCCGGTTCATGGGTGGCGGATCGTCCGCTGCGACTTGGAGACTCCACAGGTGCGGTTGTCGAGGGCTGCATCGCGAGCGCGTCGTCACTCACGGTATCTCGGTCCGGAATGACCCAGCCGACCGTCAGTCTGCCTTCGGGGAGGAACCGGCTTGCTGGTTGGATGAGAGCCATCGTTCAGCGGGAGGTGGTTCGGTTACTTGGAGCCGATTGCGATCAGCTTCGGAATCCGCAGCCAGAGCACCACGGCGACCACAAGGCCGGCGAGGGCGAGGAACACCTGCGAGGCGGACAGGCCGAGCTTCACGCAGGCGAAGACCAGTCCGCCGGCGAGGATCATGCCCACATTGTCGCAGAAGTTCTGCACGGCGATGGTCTTGCCGAGTTTGTTGGGATCCGACTCGGACTGGAGTGCGGCGTTGAGCGGGATGAGGAAGAGTCCGGCCGCGATGCCGGCGCCGACCAGCAGGGCCATGACCGCGGGCAGGATGACAAGCGCGACGGACTTGGTGCCGTCGGCCTGGGCGGACTCGATCACCTGGCGGCCGAACTCCTGCAAACCGAGCGGTTCGACGGCAAACACGGCGAGCAATGTGCCTGCGAGCAGGAAACCGTAGGGGCGCGCGTGGCGCAGATCGCTGACGCGGTAGAACTTGCCGGCGGCGAGGCTGCCAGCCATCACGCCGACGCTGAGCCAGAGTCCGAGCAGGGCGATCTGGGTGTTGTTGGGGAGCTTGAGGACGTCGAGGCCCCAAGCCTGGAAGTTGATCTTCATCGCGGCGCCGCAGACCCAGAACAGCGCTGTGCCGATCAGCACCTTGCCGAGGCGCGGGCCGCGGAACATGCCGCCGAAGTGGCCGAAGAACTCGCCGACGCTCTGGCGCACGCGGACAGCGGGATCGGACGGCGTGCGGGTCATCACGAGGTTCAGCAGGAACGAGGCACCGAAGATCGCACCGACAATCGCGTAGCAGGCGGCCACCGGCAGGCGGTCCACGATCACCGCGCCGCCGATGGCGCCGGTGAGGATGGCGAGGAGGGTGAGCAACTCGACCATGCCGTTGGCCTTCACGAGGCGTTCGCGCGGGAGGATTTCCGGCAGGATGCCGTATTTCGCCGGGCCGTAGAACGCCGAGCCGATGCCGACGATGAAGTAGCCGGGCGCCTGCCAGATGTAGCCGAACCCGATGCTCAGCGCGCAAACGGCAGTGCCGAGGAGTTTGAGCAGGTTGCCGCCGGCGAGCCACGAGGTCTTGGCGTAACGGTCGTTCAGGAAGCCGGCGAGCGGGGCGAGCAGGATGTAGGGGATGAAGAGGATGCTCGTGTAGATGGTGCTGCGGGTGCGGAGTTCCTCGGAGGTGATCTGGCCCGCCTTGGCCAGGAGCGTCAGCTGGCCGACGATGACGGCGAGGATGGCGTTGTCGCCAAACGCGCCGAGGAACTGGCTCAGCAGCAGCAGCGGGTAGTTGCGGGAAGGTTTCATGCGGTTCTGACGGCGCTGGCTATCGCACAGGTGGGGACGACGGGCCGAATTGAAAATCCGGCCGGCCACATTGGCAAAGGCGATGCCCCCGAATTCTTCCAACGGTCGCCGCCCCAACTCAACGTCCCAGTTCAGCCCAGTCCTTCAGCCCGATGATTGGCAGCGCGAAGCGGAAGGCCGCTTCCCACTCCGGCGTGTCCGCGAGGCGGAAGACTTCGTAGCTCGGCTTTTTCCGGTCAGGATCGGCAATGGTGCCGGGCTTGTGGGTCCAGAGGCCGAGCAGCAGGCCGCCTTCCTGGGCGTGGTCCACATGGCGATGGAGGATGAACGAGTCGATGCCGGGCAGGCGTTCGACCTGCTTCCAGGCGTAGCAGTAGGCGGCGGCCTGGACCGGTTCGCCGTCGGCCCCCTTGGGCGTGTGGAAGCCCTGTTCGCTCAGGATGACGTGGCGCGGCCGGTAGTCGTGCAGCAGCTCCGGCTGGGCGAGGTAGGCGTTGAGTTGGTCGAGATTCTTGAACGTGATCCGCGGCGTCGTGTTCCAGTCGGGCAGGGCGGACTTGTCATTCCAAGAGCGCGGTTCGAAGAGGTTTTCCGGATACGGATGAAACGCGACGTGCCAGTCGAAGTCGCCGTCGGCCTGGGCGCGCAGGTTGAAGTAGTCGAGGAACGGCCGGGCCGGGAATGCCTGCGTGGCGTTGCCGCCGGGGTAACGGAGATTCCAGTGGTGTTCGAGCGAGAGATAGACGCGGGCGTTGGCTGAAGCCTTGCGGACGGCGGTGTGGGTCAGGCGCACGGTGCGAAGGTAATCGTCGGCAAACTCCTCCATCGTGATGTGGCCCATGTTGGCCCAGAACCAGTGCGAGTTGACTTCGTTGCCGACGATCCAGTTCCACACCCGGCCGAATTGCTGGTCGGGCCGGGACCAACGGTCGGCGAGAAACTCCAGGCTCGCGGAATACCAGGCACGGCCTTCGGACGTAACCGTATTGAAGGCGGAGAGGTGATTCGGGCAGTCCTGGCTGTAGCGCGGATGGAGCAGCAGTCGGCGGAGCTCCGGGTCGCCGCTCTCGTAGTTGAGCAGGATCAGCGAGACCACCACGCCGTGATCGGAGAGCGGCTTGATCTGGCGGTCCAGCGCTTCGAGATAACCGCGCTGGAACCGGTAGGTGCGACCCTCAAACTGCCACGCCGGGTTGTTCGTGTCCCCGTGCGGGTCCACGAGCTGGGCGAGGTTGAAGTTCAGCGCCGCGTGCTTCACTCCAAGCGCCAGCGCGTCATCCACCATCTGGACTTGCAGGCCCTTCTTGGATGCCGGCGTGGGGAAGGGTGCCTGATTCGGGACGCCGCAGGTGGCGACGACAAAACCGAGGCTGAGCAGGACGACGGCGCGGGCGAACCGGATCATTTGCCCGACATTCCCCGATCGCTCGTCGGCCGGCAATGGGGGCCCGCCGGGCCGGGGGGAGACCGGCGGGCCCCGGCCTTACGAGGCGCCTGGCGCTGAGCGACGGGAAGGACGGCTCAGCAGGGCGTCCTCGAAGGCGTCGAAGACGAACTCCAGGGCCAACCGCTGGACGTCCGGATCGAGATCGTTGATGCAGGCGACGACCCGTTCGGCGCCGAGCATGACCGCCTCGGCCTTGCGTCGGCCGTGGGTGGAATTGAGCCAGAGAATGCTTCGCAGGGTCTTTTGGGGGCTTGATTGCATGGGGTGTGGTTGGGGCGAGTGCATCCTGCGCGACGATTTCCACTCGTTGTCCCGGCACATGGCGTTTGGCGGGGTATGGGTCGCGACCGGCCTGGCAAACGGACCGAATTGTTGAGTCCGCCAAGCGGTGACCACGGCCTGCGCTGCCGGGTTGGTCACGACGTCTTACCTCCTGCAAATGGTCAAAGCAGGCGGTCTGCCAATCTCAACCGACGGGCGAAATTCGTCGCGCTCGGCCCGCGGCAACCCGCCGGTCAGTCGCAGGGATTGCCTGCGACCCGGCCGCCGCCGTCGGTCGGCAGGCCGCCGATGGCGCGGCCGCGGAGCTCTGCGTTGAACACGCTGACCCGGCGATTCCCGGCCTTGCCGCCGGGTGTCGAATTGTCCGCCACCGGCTTGGTGCCGCCGAAGCCGACGGCCAGGAGGCGTTGGCAATCAGTTCCCTGGGCCTTGAGCCAGCGGGCGACTGCGAGCGCACGTTGCTCGGTGAGTTGCTGGCCGGCCGCCGCGTCGCCGCCGGAGTCGGTGTGGCCCTCAATCCGCAGTTTGCTGATGTAAGCCTTCGCCGCGAGATATTGCCG
>JBIIUN010000167.1:0-9552 GCA_044339945.1 Kapaibacterium sp. (SeqCode) | reverse complement strand
CGAGCGCCGGGCCGGAGTCTCCGCCCTTGAGAAGTCCGTCACGAAAATCCACGCGCAGTCCGCCCTTCTGCTTCTTCGCCCCGTGACATTCGTAGCATTCGTTGACGAGCGTCGGCCGGATGCGTTGCTCGAAGAAATCGAGTTGTTCAGGAGACGCTGAGAGCGCGATTTGAACGGTGAGGGTCAGAATACCCAAGGCAATCCAGGCAGCCCTGTTTGGCATGCGGGGTGACCGACAGATCCCGCGGATAACTAGGATCTGCTGCGAGGCATGATCTATTGGCAGAGGCATTCGAATAGTTTGTCGGACGCTGAGCGAGGCTCCGGCATTGAAGTAATCACCGCGCTGGTGTCCAAAGTGAATAGTATCAACAACAGGATCTAGCTTTTCTGCTGCTGCCTCGCTGGAAGTGAGTGAGCCGGTTGCGGGTGAGCAGCGGATGACGCGATACCGGTCTCCGCAAAGGTCAAACAGCCAAAGCCCAGTTGGAGATGGCGGAGCGGTTTCAAATGGATGGTTCGCATGAGTTTAATCTGGCGGGCGTGGCTTGGGGCGATGGCGATCAAAGAAACGCCAGATGGATTCCGCGGTGGTCTCCGATCGGTCACCGAGTGTGGGCGGCCAACGGTGCCCGCCCGCTTCCAAGACATACAGCCGGGCTTCCGTGGCGTCGGTTGCCGTGGACCAACGCCGCAACTGAATCCTCCTGGTGATGTCGCTGTGTTCGCTGCGTTCCAGCGCGAGGCCCTTCACCCATAGGTCCAGCACCGCCTCGGTGCCGAGGTAGGCACCCCAGCCGTCGCGGTTGCGCAGGTCGCCATCCCACAGGGTCGTCCGGTCATCCTTCACGTTGACGGCGAGCACCGGGATCCGTCGCGCCGGGCGGAAATCCTTGGCCCAGGACTCCATCATGGTCCCGGCCACCGGCGCGATCGCGGCGACGAACGGCTCGCGCTGGGCGCCCAGGAAAAAGCTCAGGTCGCCGCCGTTGGAGAAGCCGGTGGCGAACACGGCCCGCGAATCCAATCCGAGATTCCGCGTCAGGCGCGCGGCCAGTTGCCGGGCAAACTGGACATCATCGACCGTTTGATCCCGATGAAACTCGTAGCCGACATTGAAGAACGAACGACCCTTCGAATCACGCGTGCCTTCCGGGTAGACCGCCACGAACCCGTGTTTTTCGCTCACCTTCGCAAACCCGGTCAGCTCGCGCATATCCTTCGCCGAGCCGGTGAACCCGTGGAAGACCATGACTAGCGGCGCGCCGGGCTTCAGTTCCTTGGGCACATCCAGCACGAACGTTCGCTCGCGGCCGTCGAACGTCAGCCGGTAGGTGCCGCTGTTCCAGACTCTCGGCGGTGCGGCGGCCGGAGTGTTGTCGGCGGCCGCGGCGCTGACGAAAAGCAGGCGGACGGCGCACAGCAGCGCTGCCCAAGCTGAGATGGCTCCCAAGTTCATCCGATGCTCCGGGCTGGACCGAAGGCGTTGAGCGCGATCATGCGGGCCGTTTCCTCGGGCCGTTCAGGAACCGACCGACCCAAGTGTAACGGACGAGGAAGTGGTAGCTCAGCAGCAGGACGGCGGTGAGCACCACCGAGAAGAGCGGCAGCTTGATCCAGGCCGGCATCGCCCACTGGCTGATGATTGCCTGGCCGGCGATGCAGAGCGGCAGGTGCGCGAGGTAGAGCCAGTAGGAGGAGTCCGACAGGTAACGGATCGTGTGGTTCTCGCGGGTCAGCAGGGCGCGGAACAGGCCGATGCTGGCGAAGGACATGGCCCACGCGAAGAGCGACTGGAAGAACACCGAAGCCGGCCGGTGGAACTTCGCCGGCAGCAGCGCGTCGCGGAAGCCGAAGGTGCCGGTGGCGAACTCCAGCGCGAGCGGGAAGATGACCAGCAGCGTGACGGGCAGCAGCCAGCGCCACGAACCACCCAGGCGGCCCGCGCGGTCATCGCAGTCGTAATAGATCGCGCCGAAGAAGAAGAAGAGCGCGTAGTAGAACAGCACGTGGGGCATGGGAAGAATGCCCATCACGGTGTCCGGCCCGATCCCGAGGTTGAATTCCATCAGGGCGGTCGGCGCGAGGGTCAGGGGCACGAGCCAGAGCAGGTTAGCCGGCGAAACCACCAACCAGTGCCCTTGGATGCGCCAGCCGAACCGTTCGGCGAGCAGCGCGTAAACCGAGAAGAGCGCGACGAGCCAGACGAGGAACCACAGGAACCAGATCAGGATGAACACCGGCGTCTCCGTCAGCCATCGGTAGGCCGAAGCGAGCGCGCCCGAACCCGGCTGTCCGGTGGCCGGGGCCGTTTCCTTGGCGCCGGCGGCGCGGAGCTGGCTGACGATCTTTTCTCGGCCCGCTTCCCACGTTTGCTTTTCAACCGGAAGGCCCAGCAGGCCGGCGATGAACTCGACCGAGGCCAAGGGCTGGCCGGCGCTCTTCAGCGGGGTCTCGCCGTCGTTGCTCCGTGCGTTGACATCGGCCCCGCGTTGCAGGAGCAGGCTGACCACGTCCGCATGCCCCATGAAGGCCGCGCCATGCAGGGCCGTGTGACCGTCCCGGCCCCGGATGTCCACGGGCACACCGCGGTCCAGCAGCAGGGCCGTCACGTTTCGCGCGCCGTTGAGGGCCGCCCATTGCAGCGGCGTGATGGCAAAAGCCGGATGCAGGTTCGTCAGGCTGGCGCCCGCGGCCAGCTGGCCTTCCGTGGCCCTGACGTCGTCCAGCTTCACGGCGGCCCACAGGCTTGCGGTTGCGGGTTCGGCCTTGGATGTCGTCTGCTTGTTGGCGGCGTTTCTCTGGGCGGCAAAAGTGCTCGCCCACAGCATCGCCGGCACCACCGTGACCAATCCCACGAGACACGGAAACAGCACCCGCCGACAGCGATGCCACAGGAGCGCCTTGAGGCCCTTCTGCCGCCAGAGCATCGCCGTGAAGAAGCCGCTCACGAGCATGAAGAGCTGCATCCGGAAGCCGTGCACCCAGGCCTGGAAGACAAAGGGCCACTTCGCCTGGGCGACATCCTGGACCATCCACGGAAAGTCCGCCGAAAACGACAGGGCGGCGTGATAGACGATGCCGATCAGCATGGCCGCGGCGCGCAGGGCGTCGAGGTCGTGGAGACGCTGGTGGGAGGAGGCGGGTTGACTCATGGTTGCGGGGACGGTGTCAGTTCAATGTGGTTAATCTCCAAACCGGCGTCATCCTTGACGGTCAGGGCATACACGTCGGTCAGTTCCAAGCCGTCGGGTGAGGCGGAGAGCTGGGGCTGAAGCGGTCGAAACCGGCTCAAGGGCAGGGCGACTTCCCAAGTGCTGCCGGCCAGGCCGAGTTCGGCGGAGGGAATGTCCACCTCGAACTTGCCGGCAAAGACGCCGCGGATTTTCTGGGCGCTGAAGCCGAAGCGGACGGTGTGCGCCCGTTCGGTCCGTCCCCGGAAGACCAGCTTGGAATCCTCGTGAAGCAACACCGGATGTTCCGTGCTCTTCCACGCCGCGAGCGCCGCGGCATAGAGCATCACCGAAGTTCGTTCCGAGACCGGCCAAAGCAGGGGTTCCGCACCCAGCCTCGCCCGTTCGGTGCCGCCGGGCGGCAGCCAGCGGCCGAGGATCACTTCGGGCACTTGCCGGAGATCGCAGGCCCAGTAGTTGATGGGCTCGGGCTGGGGCACCGTGGCCAACGGTTCCTTCCGGCCCAACGCGGCAGCAACTTGGTGCCCCTTGGTGACCTCGATGAAGCTGGCGTCCCACTGCGATCGGACCCGGGCCAAACCCTCATTGACCCGGACCAGCGTCTTGTCCGAGGACGTTTGGACATCGAACTGAGCGGCCGGCAATTCGGCCACGACCGTGGGAGTGTCGATCAAGACGGTCGTCGTGGTATGGCCCGCCCCGGGGCGACGCCAGAGGCTGCCTTGGATCAGTTTGAACCGGGGTCGGCCACCGTCGGGCTCCAGGATCCGCAGGGTTGAGTGGCCGGCGAGGGTGAGCGCGGAGCCGTCTTTCAGCCGCAGCTCGATCCACGCGCCGCACGAGGGGGTCTCCACGGTGTCGCCGATGCCCAACACCGTCCCGGCGGTGAGCGCGTTTTGGACCCGGCCATTCGCGCCGAAGAGCTGGCTCGCGCCGGTCACCTTGGACACCCGCACAAGGCCGGGCCGGCTGGTGGGAAGCAGGCGGAAGGCGAAGCCGATCAGCAGCGCGAGCGCGGCGGCAGCGGCGAGCCTCCCCTGCCAGGTGCGGAAATCGACGGCGATGAGCTTGGCGGACGGACTCTTCTTCGGCTGCCTTGGAAAAGAGACAGGCTGGGCCGCTGGCTCGCGATAGGTTGTGATCCGTTCGAGTTCCGCCACCATGACCGCCTGTTCCGCGACCTCCCGGAGGAAGGCTCTGGCCGAGGCGTCCGCGCGCAATAGCCGGGCGACCTCGACCTGTTCCTCGGGAGTGAGGCGGCCATCAAGGTGGCGAAGGAGCAGCTCGTGATTGGGTTGTCCGGGGTTCATGGCCGGGATTCTCGGGGAAGGTCGCCGGAGGCCAGCTTTCCTTCGATGCAAGCTTTCAGGTCTTCGTGCAGGCGCGAGATGCGTTTGTAGATCGCGTTGAGGCCGATGCCCATCTGCTCCGCCACTTCCTCGCAACTGTAGCCGTCGAAGTAACGCAACTTGAGCAGACGCCGCGCGGACTCGGGCACCGCCGCCAGACAATCCTGCAACGCCTCGACCTTTGCGCCCCCAGGATGCGTCGTCTCGGACTGCCACTCGTGTTCCAACAGTTCGAGAATGTCCGCATCGAGGCAGATAGTTTCGCGCCGGTGACGCCGCAACCAGTCGATGCCTTCGCGGCGGGCCGTGATGAACGACCAGGACATCAGGGCCGCCTCGCTTTCAAAGTTCACGTCGCGGGTCATTGCCTTGACGGCGACGTTCTGGAAGATGTCCTCCGCCGCGTGGGTATCCCGCACGACCACCCACGCCGCGGCGGAAACCCGGGTCCGCCACTGCATCAGGGTTCGCAGAATGTCGGTTTCAGTGAGCATCAATTCCAGGTGGAACGCGCGGTCCGGTGTTTTCCTGACAAGACTTTGTGCCCCCAGCCGAGCCGGAGCAATCCCGCATCATTCGCCGGCTTCGGGGCAAGCTTTCAGACCCGGAGCCACGGTGGGCGGCGCCGTCAGACGAGACGGCAACCGCAACGGAGACGGGGAGGGTGCGGTTAGAAGCGGGCGGAAACGCCCGGGTCTAACCGCTTGGCAGGCGAGGCCCAAGGTCTAGGCTTGCCGCCCATGAATCGGACGAGGCTTCCGTGCTCGACGGGCCCCGGAATGGGCGGCGGAAAACCTCCGGTTTGTTTGGGCGACCCCTGAAAGCATCCGTGCACCACCGTCTGGTCCTGAGTTTCGCGCTGACCGTGTTGGGCAGCATAACGGCGGCGGCCGTCGAGCCCCAGGCGACGGAATATGCCTCGGCCACCCGGGCGTCCCGCGGTGACCGTTCGCAGATTGTCGCCGCGCTGGGGTCCAAGCTCGCCGGCTTGGCGACTTCCGATGGCCGTCCGTTGTGTCAGGTTGACGACATCGCCGGAGGACTCTGGACTCCCTCCGTTCTCGCGAACGGACGAATGTTTTTTCCTCTCGCCCGGGAAACCCAGGTTCGCGAGCCCGTGGGCGGGGCAACCCGGCTGGTTTGGAGCAGCCCCGTCTTCGAGGGCGTGATGGGGCCGGTGGTCGAGCTCAACGGCCTGCTGGTGGGGCATCATAAACGGCGGCTCACCGCACTCGATGCGGCGACTGGTGAACAGCTCTGGCAGTTGCCCGACGAAACCGACGGACAGCTCATGGTGTTCGGGAAGTGGCTGCTCTTTGTGAACGACCGCGCCGGCCGGCTCGAATTGCTGGCCGTCGATCGCCGGGGAGCCGAAGTGCGGCGGCGGCAGGCCGTCATCAAGCCGGCCCGGATGGAAACGCCGCTCACATTCGCCCGCGACACGCTTTACATCCGGGCGCCCGAGGAATTGGTCGCGCTGCGCCTTGGAGATTAATCGTTGCGCTCGGGCTGCTGACCTAACGTGCGCGTCAATGAGCGACGGGTCCCTCAGGTAGTTTCCATGGCTCCCGGGTTTCCCAGCGGTCCCCGCCTTCGGCGCCCTCGCCATGACGCACGGCATCCAGGATGATGTAGACGCTGCGGGCGTGTTGTTCCGAACAGTCCGTCACGCCCATGTATTCCTTCATGACGGTGTTTTCGTTTAGCGAAACCATGGACCGTATATCGGCAGCTTATTGGTCCGGCTTGAAGTCGCGGTCGGGTCCGTTGTGGTCCAAACGTCCGGGCGGCCCGGTAGCAGGGCTTGAAACCCGGGTCCCGATTTGGGTGGTTGTAAGAATCCTCGTGGACTCTTCACGGCTTGAGGTGTTTCTGCTTCCCATTCTGGGTGGGGCTGAACCAGCGTGCGCCTAAAGATGACCAAGCAGCATTGGCGGGTGACATCCGGGTTGGAGGCCTGGGTATGGGCGTTCCGCACAAGCTCGTGGGTGGCAGGAGGGCAGGGGAGCGCGGGAACACGCTTCGCGGTCGGTTTCTCAACATCGGCCTCCCTGCGGGTTTTCCTCGCCGTAATCGTCTTTCTCTCCGCTGGCGGTCGCGTGTGGGCCGGCCGGGAGCGGCCGCACTTGGACACCACGCTCGGTTTCAATGTCCTGCTAACTGACCAGGGCACGCTGCTGCGCGGGGTGAGCCTCTCTTGGGATGGCGGAGATCCCTACGGTAGCCTGGCGAGAGTCGTGCCTTCCGAGGCGGCTCTCGCCTCCCTCGCGACGCTTTATGGGCTGAATACGGTCCACCTCTATCTGGAGGGCGATTCCTCGGGCAACACCAACGCCCCGGGCGTGAACGCAGCCGACTGCGACCTTCTGGTCCAGCGGACCGAAGCCGCAGGGCTCTACCTGATCATCACGATCGGCTGCAACGGGGAGAATGGCACTATCCACAGCCTGCCCTGGTCGCTTGAATTCTGGAAATTCTACGCTCCCCGCTACAAGGACCGACCCCATGTGCTCTACGAGGCGCACAACGAGCCGGTGCGCTTCAGCCTCAATTCCTGGAGGGACTCCGACTGGGACAAGCAGGTGACGCTGTATCAGGCGATCCGCGCGTCGGCGCCGGATACGTTCATCCTGCTGGGATCCTTCATGGGGTTCGCCGGCGATCCCCGCTACGGGGCCAACTACCTGAAGGCCCGGGGCGTGAGTTGGGCCAATGCCGGTTTTGCCCACCACGGGTATGAAAGTCTCGCCGGCATTGAACAGGCCATCTCCCGGATGAAGGCCAGCCCCGCGTATCCGGCGCTCCTATGCACGGAGTTCTGGCCCGGGGATACGGCGGGCCAAGGCTACAACAGTATGTATGAAAGCCATTTCAACGGGTGGATGCAGTTCCAATGGCTGGGGGCGAAGAGCGCGGACCTCCTCGACTTCAAGGCCAAGATCACCGCCGCGGGCACGGTCTGGACCCCGGATGAGGCCGCCTGCAACTGGCCGGCCCGCGGCACGGTGAACCTTCCGCCGGACGGTTCGCGATTGGGCGTGTTTAGCCGCGGCGCGGGCAAGTTTCTCAGCGCCAGCCTTGCGAACGGCGGCGACGTGAAGGCGGATCGGGCCGGCTTTACGGCGACCCAGGACGACGCCTTTTTCGTGGAACGGGTCGGCGATCGACGGATCCGCCTGAAGCGGGCCGACGGGCAGTATGTCCGGACCGTGGGGCCAGCCGATTCCCTGACTTCGGTTGCGGCCGCAGCCAGCCCGAAGGATCAGTTTGAATGGCTGAGCCTGGCCGATGGTGACTTTGCCCTGCGGGCGTGGGGCGGAGGCGGACACCTCGTCGCTGTCAACGCGTCGACGGGATACCTCTACCCGAATGCGGACAGCGTGCATCGGGCAACCGCAAACTTCCGGACCACGGACACCGTTGGAGGCGGGCTACCGCCGCTGGCTGGAATTCCGTATCGGAGCACGCCGTTGCTTTTGCCGGGCGTCTTGCAGGCGGAAGATTTCGATCGGGGTGGTGAGTCTGTGGCGTATCACGACCACACCGCGGGCAACACGGGCGGGCGGTATCGCACGGGCGAAGGGGTCGATCTCGAAACGTGTTCCGAAGGCGGCTTCAACGTGGCTTTCCTCGAACCGGGCGAGTGGATCGATTACACGGTGGAGGTCACCCAAGGTCCAGGGGACTACCTCCTCGTCACGCGGCTCGCGACGCCCAATGCCGGCGGGACGTTCCACGTCGAGTTCAACGGGATGGATGTTACCGGGCGGCTCACGGCCCCGAAAACCGGCGGCTGGCAGACGTGGGCCAACCTGACCACGGCCGTCAAGCTGCAGCCGGGGATTCAGATCATGCGGTTTTGGCGGGACACCGGTGCCGACTTCAACGTCAACCGGTTCACCTTCAGGGCGACCGGCACCGGTGGCGAGGTCCGGTTGGTCGGCACGGGTGAAAACTTCGGCGTGAAGGAAGGCAGGTTCGGTTTTGCCATCAGTGGGAGCAGCGGTCAGCGGTTCACGGTGGAAGGCGCCACCAACCTGACGAGCACCGAATGGTCCCCCTTGGCGACCAACACGCTCACCGGAGTTCCGTTTTACTTCAGCGATTCAACCTGGACCAATCACCCGACCCGATTCTACCGCGTCCGCTGGTAGCGGGCAGGATCGGTCGCGAGCGAGTTCCCAACAAATCAGGCCCCAGCGAGGTAAACCCGATTGGGAGTTCAACTTGGGTTTACCTGGCTGTTTGGTTTGACTGGAACGGTTGGAGATACCACTGCCTGAGGCGGGACCAATGTCCCGTGATGTCCGCCGCCATCAGGAGCGAGCATGGGACCAGATAGAGCGTGATCACGGTGGTGAAGAGGATCCCGAACCCCATCGACACCGCCATCGGGATGAGGAACTGCGCCTCCAACGATTGGTCGAAGATCATCGGGGCCAACCCGACGAACGTGGTCACGGAGGTGAGCATGATCGGGCTGAAACGCCGGACGCCGGCTTCGATGGCCGATTGGAGCAAAGGAATCCCATCGGCGCGCCGTTGGTTGACGTAGTCCATCATCACCAGCGCGTTGTTTACCGAGATCCCGGCCAGCGCCAACATGCCGAAGATCGAGAGATACGACGGCGTCATGCCCATGATGATGTGGCCGAGGAGCGCGCCGATGGTGCCCAGCGGGATGACGAGCATGACGAAGATTGGTTGGGTCAGCGACTTCAGCGGAATCGCCAGGAGTGCGAAGATCGCCAGGAGCAGACCGGCGGCTCCGAGCATCGTCCGTTTCTTCGATTCCTGGGCCTCGGCCACGTAGCCCTTGAATTGGTAGGAGAGTTCCTCGCCCTCGGCGCACATCGCGATGAGCTTGGGCTCGAGCTCGCGGGCGATGCCGATGACGTCCACCGTCTCATCGATCGGTTGCGCGCCGATGCGGATCACTTCCGCGCCGTCGTTGCGCTCCACGAACGAGGGTGCCTTGGTGAAGTGGACCTCCGCGACAGTGGCCAGCG
>JBIIUN010000165.1:0-9557 GCA_044339945.1 Kapaibacterium sp. (SeqCode) | reverse complement strand
GTTCGTTCTGAGCCAGAATCAAACTCTCCAAATAAAAAATATACCAACGTTTTGTCGCACATTCTCGAATTCAAAGAGCAAAAATCCCGGCAAAACTTATTTCAAGTTTGCCGCTTGTCGTTCGCTTTGTTTGCTTGCGACGCCGACAAACTATTTCACACACCGGGACGTGTAAAGAGTTTTGCGGAAGTTTTTTCGAAAGGCTCTTCCAGCAAGCGTAATTCGCTTCTCAGGCGGCGGCAGAGTGGGAAGTTCTCGTATCCGGTTTTCCTGAATCGCTGATTCCACGCCGATACGAGGGGCTGGCGTGGAAATGGGGTCGGCGGCGAGGATGAAGCCGGAGCAAGGTTTCGACCGGTTGTTGGGTCTGGACGAGTGCTGGGTGGTGGTGGCCGGTTAGGTTGAAGTCGATCCGGTTGAAAGGTAAATCTTGGTGTGCGCGATGCCGGGAAGCTTTGGCCTAAGTTGACCTCCCCGGTGGCTACCTGGGCCCACACTTAGGTGGTTTGCCACGACTGCACGGAGGTCCGAATCTGGCGGCATCTCGACGCCTTCGGCAAACGCTTTACTCGCGACTTCGAGGCCTTCGCTATGCCCCCCAATCGCGAGAGGCCGATGATGTAGGTCTACGCCGCGCTGGAGCTCTCCGGGTTGGTGCCTCTGGGCTTGGATGAGATGAACTGCCGCAAGGGCGATTGCAATCTGACCGTGTTCTGCGACCTGGTGGCACGGCTGGTCGGATTCGCCACCGCGGGCAATGACCACACCACGTTCCCACGCTTTGCCTGGGAATTGCTAAAGCACATCGGGAATCCCAAGGCGATCACGGCGGTCGGCGATAGTCCTGAAGAAACCCCCGCCAGATGGAGGGCCTGGGAAGAGCTGGGCAACGCGCAGATCGTCTTCGATCCGTTCCACGTCACGGCGCTGGTTGCCGGCGCGCTGGTTGCCGGCGCGCTGGACGACGTGCGGCGCCGCGAGGCGGCCAGCTCCCCTTAGCGGCCGGCCACTCTCGATCACACGCTGCATGCCTTGCGCCAGAAGCCGAAGAACCTGTCGGGGCAACAGAAGGAGCGGCTGGAAGACCTCGACCTGAAGCACCTAGCGACCGGGCAGGCCTGCCTGATCCGGCTGGAGCTGCGCGAAAACTGCCAGCAATCAGTCAAGCCCGGGCGGCTCCGCCACCGCCTGGAGAGCTGGCTGGGCTGGGTGCGCGGGCAAGTGCGAACGCTTCGGCGAGGCGCTGGACCCTCTGGCCATGGTCGCCGACCCGATCGGGAAGCATCTGGGGCGTCCTGGCCCATTAGAACGGCGGCTGGTTCAACACCGGCTTCCCAAAGGGCCTCAACAGCGTATTCAGCGCCGCAAAACTCAGAACATGCAACTATCGGAGCCGGAATAACTTATTCGCCATGCTCCACTTTGTCGCCGGAAAGCCCGCCATACCGTCCCTATCCGGCCACCGGAAACAGCGATCAACCGAATCGCCTTACCGGATCTAGCCGCTGACCCATTTCCAGCCAGAGAAGCACTACTAGGAGCACGATTGATGAGTGCCAATCCACCGGTTTTGTTGATGGTTGCTTGGTTTGCAGGATTGGCATCAAGAGTGCGAGCTGGCAGAGAGCGGCTATCGCAATAACCGGTGTTGGTGATTCATTTCTGTTCTGTCCTCGCTGGGCTAGCTCCTTCTCAACCGTGACACCTGAGGGCGCCTGCGCTCCCTCACCGAAATCCTCTCTGCCCATGAGCGGAACCAACAGAATCAACGCCACAGCCAAGATCAAATGGCCGAAGTTCCGCAGGTGACTAAACCTCCTCAGACACCTTCGGGATACCCCAATGCTGGCGACGGCGAGCGTGAGCCACATCAGTGCTTTTTGAACCAATTGAGAAACAGCACCGACGCTGAATTCGGATGGAACGTCAACTAGCAGGCCGCAGCTTATGCTCACACACGTTGAACCTGCTGCCGCAAGAATGACGTTTTGTGCAGGGAGACTGCGGGCTAGCCCCACGCCCAATGTAACGGCTCCCATCAACCAAGGCAGCCCGTGAAATACTTCAGCCGTCGTTGGTTTGGCCCAGTTTGTCGAAATTAGCCAGAGATCGAGTGCGACTGACCCGCAGAACGCCGCGAACGCCGGCCAATGAAGGCGCCTAGCCCAAGGTGGGTTCCATCCGTCGGTTTGGCCGGTTTGCATTTCGAGTGACACTTGGGAGATTAGATATCAGCCGGCAGTCAGCCGCACGCGTTTCCTGCTCCGTGTTACGCTGAAGTTACGATTCGTCATGCAGCAAACCACTGTCGGACCCGTATTGGCTTGGACATTCGCCTCGACGATTGGAGTCTCTGCACATGGCAATTCCGGTAGAACTACGCGATGGTGATCGGGCCTACGCGGTGGTGTATCCTGAACTGGGTGGTTGGATTACTCGTTATGCGCGAAACATTCCTCACCATGGCTGGATTGATGCCCTGCATCACGATGACGTGGTGATTGCCCGATACCCGGATCGCATGTGGGCGGGCAACCCGGTCCTGTTCCCACACGTTAGCTTCAACGTCACCCGAGGTCATGAGGGGCAATACGAGGCGGGCGGCCAGTTGTTTCAATCACCACAGCACGGCTTCGCCCGACGCGTGCCTTGGCGAATCGTGAAGCGGGAAACGAACTTCCTTACCATGGAAGTCACGGACTCTGAACTGTCCCGGTCCAGCTATCCGTTTGCCTTTCGCCACGAACTCACCTACCGGCTGGTTGAAGGCCGGCTCGAATGGGAACAGATTATCGAGAATCGGGATCGGCAGCCCCTGCCCTTCAGCACCGGTTTCCATCCTTACCTGCCGGTGCCATTGAGGCCAGGTAGCAGGCGGAGCCGCTGTTTCGTCCGCCTTCCAAGCGCAACCCGCTTTAACGCGGTCAACCGCGCCGAGGGGTTCCTCGCGGAGCCCTTTCCGGCCCAGGACCTAAGTGTAGAGGTGGATACCAGCTCGACACTGGTGTTGGGCGACCTCGCCGAGCGACGCGTGGCCCTGGTCGATCCGGACGCCGGACTGGAGGTTGAGCTTAGCTTGGGTGATTGCGCCGCCTATCGATACCTGGTGCTGTGGTCTCGTTCACCGGGCGAAAACTTCTACTGTCTTGAACCATGGACCGCGCTGCCCAACTCGTTCGGCAGACCGGACGGCGAATTGATCGTCCTGCAGCCGGGCGAACGTTTTCACGCGAGGCTCGCGATGGCGGTGAACGCCATCTGACCAGCACCGGCGTTCCCATCGGGGCAGCATCCTCGAAGCGGGCACTCCTCTTCGGAAATGGGTCACCTTCGCTCGGCTGAGTTCGTCTTTTGCGCCGGGGAACTGCGGAGTTTCCGCGATAGAGTCAGCATCGCGCCCAGGTCCAGCGCCTCACGGTCGGAATAGTCACGCCGATCACCCCGTTCAGCCTCAGCCGGCGGAGTGTGATCCTCACGCTTTCGGCCGCCTGGCTCGTCGCTGCGTCCCTGCGTGACCCAACTCCCCACCTCAGTCCACCCGCAACCGCTCCGTGATCGCGTTGAGGTCGTAAACGCAACCGCCCCAAGTCCCGCCGCCGACCGCCTGTAGTGCCGCCCACAGGCGGGTGTCGTCGGGCAGATCAGGGTGGGGCGCCAGTCCGGGGTGCGATTCCCGGGCCGCGAGAATCGCCGCTCCTTCCGACTGCGAGACGAGTTGGTTAGGGCTGCCGAGAAAGTCCACGGTGCCCGCCAGCTGATTTCGATCCACGACGATGCGGACCAAGTCGCCGTCCCGCAGCTTCCCCAGCGGGCCGCCAGCCAACGCTTCCGGGCCGGCATGGCCAATACACGCACCGGTGCTGACCCCACTGAACCGTGCGTCCGTCACCAACGCGACATGTTTGCCGAACGGCAGATGCTTGAGGGCGCTGGTGAGCTGATAAGTTTCTTCCATTCCAGTGCCCAAAGGTCCGGCACCCATCAGCACCAAGGTGTCACCTGCCTTGATCTCTCCCCGCTTGATGGCGGCAATGGCGTCCCGTTCGCGCGTGAACACCTTGGCCGGTCCTTCATGGCGATAAACGCCGTCCATATCCACGACCTGCGGATCAATCGACGTCGACTTAATCACCGAACCTTCGGGCGCCAAGTTTCCGCGAGGAAAGGTGACTGTGCTCGTAAGCCCGCGCGCCTTCGCCCGCTCGGGTGGCAAAATCACATCGTCGGGGTCCACGCCGTCGAGTTCGCGCAACCGTTCGCGGAATCGCTCCCGGCGTTCGCAGGTTTCCCAGGCCGCCAGCACCTCGCCCAGACGAGCACCGGTAACAGTTAACGCATCGAGTTCAAGCAACCCGAGCGTCCGCAGGTGCAACATCACCTCCGGCACCCCGCCGGCGAGGAATGCCCGCACGGTGGGATGATGCACCGGTCCGTTGGGCAGCACACTCACGAGGCGCGGGGTCCGGCGGTTCACGAACGTCCAGTCTTCCACCGTCGGCCGGCGCAACCCGGCGGCATGGGCGATGGCGGGGATGTGCAGGAGCAGATTGGTGGACCCGCCGAAGGCGGCATGGACTGTCATCGCGTTGCGGATCGCCGCGTCGGTGAGCACGCCTCGGGTCGTCAGCTTCCGGGCGGACATCTCCACGAGCGCCCGGGCCGATTGCACGGCAAGCTCGTTCCAAACTGCTTCACCGCTGGGCGCGAGTGCGGAATGTGGCAGGGACAAACCGAGGGCCTCACCCACTACCTGCGAGGTCGCCGCGGTGCCGAGAAACTGGCAGCCACCGCCGGGACTGCCACAAGCCCGGCAGCCGAGTTCCGCCGCCTCGTCGAGCGAAAGCATCCCGTGGCTGAACCGCGCGCCAATCGTCTGCACGGCCCCGGCGTCCTCACCCCGTTCGGGCGGCAGTGTCACGCCGCCGGGCACGAGCACCGTCGGCAGGTTGGGCGTGCCGGCGAGCGCCATCATCATTGCGGGCAGGCCCTTGTCGCAGGTCGCCACGCCCATGACTCCGCGGCGCGTCGGCAGCGACCGGATCAGGCGGCGAAAAACGATCGCGGCGTCATTGCGATACGGCAGTGAATCAAACATGCCGACGGTGCCCTGGGTGCGTCCGTCGCACGGATCGGATACGTAGCCCGCAAATGGCACCGCCTTGAGCCGACGGAGTTCCTCCGCGGCGGACTTCACCTGCAAGCCCAGCTCCCAATGCCCGGTGTGGTAACCCAGCGCGATGGGTTTGCCATCGGGTGCCCGCAAGCCGCCGAGCGTGCTGAGGATGAGGAACTGGTCGCGGTTCAGTTCATCCGGATTCCAGCCCATGCCGGCATTTTGGGTGAGTCCGAATAGGTCGCCGCTCGGCGCCGTGCGGAGCTGCTCCTCGGTCAGCGGAAGCTTGCCCGCCGGGCCAGCCCCCTTGGAGCGAATCTGGTAAACGGAATCATCGGCGCGGAGGAAATCGGTCGGTGTCACCCGGCCAGCGTAAGTTGCCGCCAGTGGTCCGGCTAGAATTTGCAAAGGCCGAACAACACACCCGGTTGGTCAGGAGGTTTAGTCTGGTTGGGTTGGGAGACCGACGGAAGCTGACGCAATACAGTTACATCCGTCAACACTTATCAGTTACATCTGGAAACGGATTAACTTTCCGCCCCCCAGAATGCGCAAAGGTCCGTCACCGCTACCCGGCGGCGACGGACCCATGGAAACAACCACACACAAACACCCAGTGCCCGCTACTCGACGCGCACCCGGTAGAATCCTTCCGCCTCCCCTTCCGTCCCGATCCACTCCATCGCCCCGCCCGTGCCCGCCAACCGGGCCACCTCGGACCACCGGGCTGGACTCATGCCTTCGGAGTGTTCCACCACGTAGGCCCGGCCCGGGCGGCTGTTTACCCGCAATCGGGGCCGGTCAGCCGTCGGCACGGAAGCCTCCAACCGCATTTCGTCGGACGTGTTGATCCGGACGAGCGTATTCCGGCGCGGGCCCTCCGGTTGCCAGAGGTCGCCAGCGAACAGCAGTTGTCCATCGGGCGCCAAGTGCAGGGAGACACTCCGATGGTCGAGGAACCCCTTGCCAAGGCTCAGTTGAAAGGAGGCGTCGGGCGTGCCATCCGCGGCGAGACGGACCACCACGTTAGTCTGCTCTTCGGCAGCCGCCGCCCGCGTGGTGAGCGCCAGGATCCGGCCGGCAGAATCCGCGACGAGTTGATGGACTCCTTGGGTCACCGCCCCGGCGACCTTGAACTCCGGGTCTAACGAACCGTCGGCGTGCAACCGGACCAACCCACGCCTGAGCACCGGGCGAAACGTCGACATCGGGGCCTCGCCCACGAGCAGTTGCCCGTTGGGCAACGGCAGCACGGCGGACACCTGCATCCCCAGGTCAGCCGGCGGCTGGAAGCTGGGATCCACCGAACCGTCAGCCCGCAGACGAACCACTCCGGCCCTCGGCTGGCCGCCCACCGCCGTGAAATTGCCACCGACGAACATGCTTCCGTCCGGCTGCACGGCGAGGTGGCGCAGGACCGCGGAACTCTGGTTGGTAAGGAACCGCGGACTCCGGAACGTCGGGTCATTCGCACCATTGCTAAGTCGGCGAGCCAATTTCCACTGGCCATCCCCGCTGAACATCACGACCAAGCGATCCTCGGCATCGGATCCGGAGACTGACAGGCCTTCCATGCGTCCGAGTGACACCACCCCCTCAGTCCCGTAGGTCAGATCCAACGAACCGTCGGGCCGCAGCCGGAACGCGACCAGACTGCCGAAGAATGGTTCTCCCCCCGGGGAGATGGAAAATCCAGTGGCCCGGGCCAGCGCAAAGATTCGTCCGTCCGGCAGGATCTTGGCACTGAGGATTCGCATCGCCCGGTAAAGCCCTGGCTTCAGCCACGGATCAAACTGGAAGCGGTCATCAATCCGTCCGTCCGGATGCAGGGCGACCAGCGTGCTCCGCGACTCACCGCCGAACGTGGCGAACTGGCCGCCGACAATGATCCGGCCGGAATCCGCCTGATCCAGGCACAGCCACGGTTGCCAGGGAGGCGAAATGCTGGATTGGCCCAAGTTCGGTCGGGTGTAGGGATGATGGGGACCGACGCTGAAGCTGGTGTCCACCGAGCCCGGGTGGGTCGCCCCGGCCAGCACTTCCACCGCCACCGCGCGGGTCGTGGTCCCACCGGCCCAAGCGACGGTGAATTCAATGGTTCCCGCTTCCCGCAGTTGGACGTTATGGCGGCGGTATTCCGGCTGGCTGCTCAGCGTGATTCCCCCGCGCTTCCAGGCAAAAGAGCTTTCGGCCGGAACTGCGAGTCGGGGAACCAACTCCAAGGTGTGTCCCTCGATAACCGTCACTTTTTCCGGCAAACCCGTGATCAATGGCTGGTCCGCCGAAGTCAGCCGGGCGAACACCGCCAGCGGCTGCGCCAAGGCCGTGCCGTTCACCCGCCCAAGGCGGCCGGCGACGAAGATCCGGCCATCCGCAAGTTCTCCCAGCGCGTTCGCCCGCACCTCGGGAAAGCGCGGCGCCGGGGGTTCGAGCGAGGGGGAAAAGTCCGGATCGATCCGGCCACCGGGAAGCACCCGGACGATGCCGCGACGCACGAGGCCACCCACCTCCTCGAACGGGCCGGCCATCAGCACGCTGCCATCCTTCAGGACAGTGATTGCATTGGCCAACCTCTGTAAGGGAATGGGCTCGAAAGTCGACTCCGCCAAACCGTCGCGCCGCAGTCCCAGCAGCCGCGGTGACGGCCAAGCATTGGTGCCGTCCTCCCACTTCGAGACCAGGAAACTTCCATCGGGCAATTGTGCCAAATCGGCGGACCCCGAGGCTTCCATCCCCGCAAACGTTTCGTCCCGCTCACCTGTCGCGCCCACGCGAAGGACCGAGTTCCCGCCCAGCACCACATAACCGGTCCCGCTGGGAAACACCCGGCGGACATGACCAAACGAACCGAACTGACCGGCAACCCGGAAACTCGGATCAACGCTTCCGTCCGGCCGCAGCCGCTGCAACAGGTGGTTCTCGGACTGAAGATCCGGAACCGCCCGGATCTGGGCGCCGACCATCAGCGCGCCGTCAGGCATCGGCGCCAAGCAGTAGACCCAGGCGACGGGGAGCGACACGGAGAATCCCGGCGTCGGTTGGCCATCCGGTTGCAAACGGATGATCCGGGCGTCGTTGGTGGGTGAAGTCCCCGCCGAATGGGCCGCCACGATGGTGCCGTCGCCCAGCACCGCCAGTCGTCCGGGAAAGAATCCGGGCAACGACTGCCGGCGGAAGTCGGGGTCCAGCGAGCCGTCCCCTTTCAGGGCGACCAACTCGGGGCCGGTGGAAAACTGGAAGACGGTAAGCAGGCGCCCATCCGGGTGGGCGGCGGCGGCGAGAGTTTCGCGGGCGGGCGGCAATGACGGATCCAACTGGAATCCGGGATCCAGGTCGCCGGGCAAGGGAGCGGCAAGGCCGGCCCACGTCGCCAGCAGGAGGCCGGCGCGGCTGAGTCCGGCTTTCACCGGAGCGGGAACAGAGGTGAGGTTCATGGAGCGGGTTGAATGAACGTGTCGGTTGATGGTTTGGTCAGGGAGCGCTTCAGGTGTTGAGAACGTGATGCCACGAACGTTTACACACGTCAATAATTATTGCTTACACACGTAATCTAACGCCGCGACGGCATGCTCCTGCTTGGATCGATTTCGGGAACAAAGCCCGTGCGGACCCGGGCGGCCGTGGCTCAGACGCGGTTGGGCGTCGCCAACCCGACCCGGCTGCGCTCCTGAGCGAAGGCCAGCGCCAACGCCAACGCGTCGGCGGCGTCCGGCGCGGGCAGGTCCGCAAGGGCCAGGAGGCGTTGCACCATCTTGGCGACGGCAATCTTCTGGGCACCACCGAAGCCGACGATCGCGAGCTTCACTTTCCGCGGCGCCATTTCGTAGATCGGCAATCCCGCCTCGGCGATCACTGCCAGGGCCGCACCGCGCGCCTCGCCCATGATAAGCGCCGTGCGCAGGTTCTTGGCGTGGAACAATCCCTCGACGGCGCAGACTTCCGGGCGCTGCTCGCGGATGACCTCACGCAGGGTTGCCGCGATGTGCCCGAGGCAACGCGACCGCTCCCACGCGGGCGGGCACTTGATCGTGCCACTCGTCACCCCGGTCGGATGCGGCCCGCCGAGTTCAATCACGCCGAAGCCGGTGCCCCGCAGAGACGGGTCCACGCCGAGCACCCGCCGGTAGGACGGCATGGCATTCGCCGTCAGCTCGGCTTCGGGCTTCCGGGTCTTCCCCGAAAGTCGCTGCTGAAGTTTCGCGAACTCCTGCGGAGAAATACCCATGGAATGAAGGTCGGATCAGGAGGCGAAGCAATGTTTCCATCACCAGCGTCACGCCTTGGCCGAAACCTGCTCGGCGCGCGCCTTGAAAGCGCTCAGCACGGCCTCGGTCACCGGGGTTAGCCGCTCGCGCCACAGCGCACCGATCCGCAACGGTGGAATCTCCGGCAACGGCAGCACACGGATGCCGGCGGGACGCTTGGCGCCGGGCAACTGGCAGGA
>JBIIUN010000164.1:0-9585 GCA_044339945.1 Kapaibacterium sp. (SeqCode) | reverse complement strand
GCTGCCGTTCACCGTGCAGAAGTTCGGCGTGAAGCTCACCCACGATCCCGAACTCCGCGCCATCGCCGGCATGAGCAGCGGCGCGATCTGCGCCTTCACGGTCGCCTGGGAACGGCCCGACCAGTTCCGCAAGGTGCTCTCGCAGATCGGTAGCTACACGAACATCCGCGGCGGCCACAACTACCCCGCGTGGATCCGGAAGACCGAGCGGAAGCCGATCCGCGTGTTCCTGCAGGACGGCGCCAACGACCTCAACAACCTCCACGGCAACTGGCCGCTCGCGAATCAGGAGATGGCGAGCGCGCTCGCTTTCATGGGCTACGACTTCCAGTTCGTCTTCGGCACCGGCAGCCACAGCGGCCAGCACGGTGGCGCGATCCTGCCCGACACGCTTCGCTGGCTCTGGCGGCCCGCGCTCGCGGAGCTGCCCAAGCCGGTCACCAAGGACAACCTCGGCGGCGACGAGGCGCTTTCCAAGGTCCTCGCCGACGGTGGCAAACCCGGCGACTGGGAACTCATCGGCGAGGGTTACGGCTTCACCGACGCCGCGTGTGGCGATGCCGAGGGCAACTTCTACTTCAGCGACCTGCCCAAGGGCATCGTCTATCGCGTCGCGGCCAACGAAACCAAACCCGTCGCCTGGCTGGAGAATGGCCCCAAGATCAGCGGTCTGAAGTTCGGCGCTGATGGCAAGCTCTACGCCGCCACGCAGGGCCAGGGCACCAACAACGCGAAGAAGATCATCGTGATCGATCCCGCGACCAAGGCCATCGAGACCGTCGCCACCGACGTGCAGCCCAACGACCTCGTCGTGTCCAAGGACGGCTTCATCTATTTCACCGATACCGGCGCTGGCACCGTCGTGAAGGTGCCGACTTCGGCCCGCAATATGTCCCGTCCACCGGTCGCCGCCGGCGGCATCAAGGCGCCCAACGGTATCGCCCTCAGCCCCGACCAGCGGATGCTCGTCGTCAGCGAATACGGCGGCACCAACGCGTGGAGCTTCCTGATCGCCACCGACGGCTCCCTGAAGGGCGGCGAGAAAAACCTGGAACTCCGCACGCCCGTCGGGAAGTCCGACAGCGGCGGCGACGGCATGATCTCCGACGCCCAAAGCCGCTGGTGGATCACCAGCCACCTCGGCCTCCAGATGTTCGACGCCAACGGCCGCATGGGCGGCATCGTTTCGCGCCCGCAGGAAAAGGGCACCGTGAGCTGCGCCTTCGCCGGCCCCGGCCGCGCCTGGCTCTACGTCTGCGCCAGCGACAAGGTGTATCGGCGGAGGACGCTGACCGAAGGGGCGAAGGTGCCGTGAGCAACGGACCGTTGTCACCTATGGTTGACACCTCCGGGAAGCACGACCACCCTACCAACGGACATGGCGTTTGAAGTCCAGGAGCTTGTCCTGCCCGACGGCAGGATGCCGTTTTCCGAGTGGCTTGAGTCGCTGGGCGACGGAAAGAAGCAGATGATTGTGGATGCGCGCATCGCCCGTTTTCGGGCCGGCAACTTGGGTGACCACAAATCTGTAGGTGAAGGGGTCTTCGAACTCCGGATCGATTACGGCCCAGGGCTTCGGGTCTATTTCGGACGCCGGGGCCAAACTGTCTTCATCTTGTTAGGTGGAGGCGAAAAGAAGACCCAAGCCCGTGACATCCGACGGGCACAGCAGCTTTGGAAACAACATGAAGACGACCACAGTTAGCTACCGGGAAGGTCTCCTGAAGCGGCTTCAGGATCCTGAACTCGCAGCCCTCTACCTCGAAGAGGTCATCACCAGCGGTGACCGCAAGGCGCTCATGCTGGCCCTGAAGGACGTGGTCGACGCCCGCGGCGGAGTGGGAGCCTTGGCGGACAAGGTGACGCTCCAGCGCCAGAGCCTCTACAAGGTCTTGTCCAAGGATGGTAACCCTACGCTGGAGACCTTCGGCGAAATTCTGAAACCGTTGGGGCTCCGTCTGTCGGTCGCCGCAGCATGAGTCAGCGCTGGCCCCAGCCGCTTGTGGCTATACGCGTGAAGTTGCGACGAGGTCTATCGCCGGAAGACGCTGACAGAGAGGGCGAATGTCCCCTGATTGATCATGCCTAGTGAAAGCAGAGTGCGCCGGTTTGCGGTCATCGGCGTTGTGCTTTTCTGCGCGGCCGTGTTGGGCGGGTTTCTGCTGCGCTCCTGGTTCGAGCACCGGAACGTGAGGAAGTTCACTTTACGGGATGGCACCGAAATCCGGGTGGAAGGGGTGACCTGGGGCACAAACAAACTCCTTCCGGCGCCGCCACTGCTGTGGCGGCAGGTCGCTTCTCGAATCCCTGACGCCTGGCTTCCGTCGCGCTGGCGCTCACCTGCCTATCGGTCGGACACGATTGGTTTCAGGCAGGCTTGGGGCGGTGGCGCTCATGTTTGGATGCGCCGCTACGATCCCATGAGAGACGTTTACCTCGATTGCAATGTGGGCGAACTGCTCACGTTTGATTCGGCGGGCGTCCCCGCGAGGAGAGCGGGCATCGCTGGCATTGACCAAATACGGGCGAGCGAGGCGACCGAGTTCGAACTGATGGACTGGCGCCAAGACACGCTGCGTTTCCAACTCAGGGTGGGTGGCGACCGGCACGACTTCGAGCTGCCCAACCCGCGCCTCGGCGAACGGTTTCCGGAATGGCCGGCCCTGCCGCTCCCCCAAAGCGTGGCACGGGGCCCCTACGAGCTGACGCTGTCGAAAGTGAAACGGATCAAGGGCGGCGATGTCCGTTGGTCCCCTCAGGTGGCCATCGCCCGCGGGGGTGCGGATGTGACTCGCTGGTTCAATCAGGTCCGGCAATTCGTGGACCCGACCGGTAACCGGCACTGGGAACGTCTGCCATCATCGGAAACGGTATGGGGAATCGAGGTCACTGCCATTCCATCGGCGATCTTCCCGTTTGACGATTCTGCCGCCATTAGGCTGGGAAGCGTCACGGTGCCGCCGCCTGGGAAACTCGCCGTTATTCCAAAGGGCACGACCTCCACCAACGACATCGTGCAGTGGGCCGTGGTTAAGGGGTGCGGCAGCTTCGAGTTCCACAAAGGCACGAATACGTCCGCCAGCCCGGACTACATCGACCGAGGAAGCTCCTCACGCCCCAGCCGGACATCGACCTTCGTCTTGGATTCGGCGCATCCGGCCTTGGGGATCGTGCTGTGGTTGCCGCCTACCGAACCCAAGAAATTCACGAACGCGAGCGTCGGTCGGCAGCACATTGTGATCCGTGGCCGCCGCCCGGACGGCACCGTGATCCAAGGAGACGCAAGAGACTCCAGCCTCTCCGGCGACAGCCAAGCCGGGACAGTTCTGATGATGTTCCACTTCGAACAGGCAAGACCCGGCGAAACGCTTGAGTTGGATCTATTCTTCGTCGAGCCGATCTACGCGAAATTAACCTTTGCGGCGCCGAGGACGGAATAGTGTTCACGCCGCCAGACGCACCCTCCCGCCCCAATACGGACGGCTGAGCAGTTTGTTCGCCTTGGTTATTCGGCTCAAACCCCGGCGAGCTTGACGTCGGCATCGCCGAAGCGGTCCAGTTTCACGCCCATCTTCTCCATCAGGGAGAGATACAGGCTGCAGACCTTGCGGTTCTCGTCGCCCTTATCGAGGTAGTTGAGCACGCGGCCGGTTTCCAAGGCGCCGCCCAAGCCGCCGACCGTCAGGATCGGCAGGCGGGTGCTGTCGTGCCGGTTGCCGGACCACATGTTCGAGAGCAGCAGCAGGCACGAGTTGTCCAAGACCGTGCCTTCGCCCTCGGGCATGGCGTCGAGCCGGCCGGCGAGGTAGGCGAGCTGGCTGCAGTAGAAGCGCGTGACGCGCTCGAAATCGTCCGACAGGTCGTCGTGGGATGCGGAGTGATGCGACTTGCGGACGTCGAGGAACGGATAGAACAGGCCGGAGAGATCGCGGCACAGCAGCAGCGAGACGACGCGGGTCTTGTCGGTCTGGAAGGCGAGCGCGGTGATGTCGCACATCAACCGCATGTGCTCGCGGATGTCCTCCGGCAGGCCGTTGTCGGGGCGCTTCATCATGACGACCGGGATGTCTTTGCCGCGGGCGTTCGCCACGGCCTTGGCCTGGTCGCCGCGCATCCGGTCGATGCGTTTCTCCACCTCGCGGACGCTGGTGAGATATTCGTCCAGCTTGGCCTTGTCGTGGGCGCTGACCTTGCGTCCGAGGCTGGAGGCATCCTCCTTTACCCGGTCCAGGATGCTTTGCGCGCGCCGGCTGCCGCGGTTCTCGAAGAGGCTATCGAAGGCCAGCGACGGATAGACCTCCATCGGCACCGGCGAATCCGCGCTCTGCCACGAGATGTGGGAGCTGTAGGCCATGGAGAAGTTCGTCTCGTGATAGCCGGTGATGGGCTGCTCGCAGCCAAGGACCATGCTCGTCTGGACCGAGTCCTGCCCGAGGTGGTTGGCCAGCACCTGGTCCATGCTGATGCCACCATGGAGCACCGCGCCTTTCTGGAGCGGCATGCCGGAAAGCAGGTTGCCGGTCTGGCCGGGATGGATGCCCACGCCGACGGCGGACCGGTTGAAGAGGCCGTCGATGAAGTTCATCTTCGCCTTCAGCGGCTCCATCGGCTGGAGGCTTTTGCCCAGCTCCATGGTCGCGCCGGAGCCCTTCGCCCACCAATGGTTGCCGTTCACGCCGTTGCCCCAGAAGAGCGCGGCGAAGCGCTTCGGCATCGCTGCCGGCGCGCCGTCCTTCAGCGGCTCGGTGCCCCACGCCGGGATCGATTCCAGCCACGGCAGCGCCATCGTGACACCGACGCCGCGGAGGAACGTGCGCCGCGACAGCCGGAAGCGGCGGGCGGCGGGAGAGTTCGCTTGGGGATCACTCATGATGGCTTACTGGGTGGCGAGGTCGCCGGGACCTCTCTTGTTCAGGAACTGCGGGCTGGTGACGATGCTTTCCACGAGGCTGCCGAATCTCTGCCGATTAGCCGTCAGCTTGGCCCGCATGTCACGCACGGTAATCTCGTCGGACAGGATCAGGCTCCGGCCCAAGGCATAGGCGAGGAGTTTCCGGCAAAGGTTGTCGAGGAAGTCCTCCTGCCGGTGCGCTTTGATATACGCGCGCAAGCCCTCGACCCCGCTGCCCTCGCTGCCGCCGGGGAACGTCGCGCGCGTGTCCACGGGCCGGTCGCCCAAATCCAAGGTCCGCCGCTCGCCGACCGGACCAAAGCCTTCGAACACGAGCCCGAGCGAATCGAACCGCTCATGGCACGACGCGCAGTTCGCGTCGGCGCGGTGCTTCGCCAGCGTCTCGCGCAACGTCAGCTCGCCCAGCTTGGACTCATCGGCGGGCAACTCCGGGACGGTGGCCGGCGGCGGCGGGATGCGTTCCCCGAGCACTCGGCGGGCGACCCAGTTCCCGCGCTTCACCGGGCTCGTCCGCAGGCCGGGTGAATTGGCGGTGAGGAACACGGACATGGGCAACAGCCCGCCGCGTCCGACGGGCCCCGCGTCATCGACCCGCACCCACTGGTTGGAGGCGACCGGCGGGATCGTGAGGCCGTAGTGTTTTGCCAGCACTGGATTCACAACCGTGTGGCCGGCGTAGAGGAAGTCCAGCACGGGCCGGTCCGCGCGCACGACGTCCTGGATGAACCGGACCGGCTCCTCGAACATCGCCTGACGCAACTGGTCGTCGAAGGCCGGGAAGCGGGCGCGGTCCACGGCGTTGTGCTCCTCGAAGCGCCGGAAATCGAGCCAGTGACCGCCGAACTCCTCCGCCAGACCGCGGGTCCGGTCATCCTTCAGCATCCGCCGGGCCTGGGCCGCGATGACTCCGGGACGATGGAGATCCCCGGCGGCGGCGCGGGCCAGCAAGGCGTCGTCCGGTGCGCTGGACCACAGGAAATAACTGAGGCGGCTGGCGAGGGCGTAGTCGGACAACGGCAGCGACCCGCGCGGCACCGTCGTCTTCGCCTTGGCTCGGCGAGACACCGAAGCGGCCGGGGTTGGCGGCGTGCTGCCGGCCGCTTCCACGAGGTCGATGCGATAGCAGAAGTGCGGCGAAATGAGCACGCTTGCCAGGCAGTCGCGGACCGCATCGTCGTGTGTCAGCCCGTCCCGGTCGCGCAAGGTCCGATAGAACGTCAGCAAATCGTCACGCTCGGCCGCGGCGAGCGGACGGCGGTAGGCCCTTTGCGCGAAGCGGACGAGCGCCTCGAGGTGCCTGGGTTCCGCCCCGCGCTCCAGTTTCCCGATCCGGCTGATCTCGGCCCACGAGCGCTCGAAATGTTCCTTGATGGCGGCGAGCGCCGGTCCGTTCGCGCCGTCCCGCACCGCCTTGGCGTGGTAGAGCTCCGCGAGCTTCTTCACCTTGGCCTCGGTCGTGCAGTCCTTGTCCTCCGCGCGCGCGAAATCGAACTCGGCGCCGCTGAGGAAGCGCGAGTCGGTCCGTTCGAAGTAAACCAGGCTCTGGTGCATCCGCTGCGGCACCGAGGCGACCACGTTGAACTCGTCCCACAGGCCGTCGAGCTCCCGCCGTCCCGCCTCGTCGAGGACCAGGTCATACAACGGGCCGTCATCGCGGAAGTAGCCGGTCTGGTTGTGCAACCCCGCGCTTAACAGACGTCCGACGTTGCCGTTGGCCTTCTCCTCCTCGGGATCGACAAACGAACGGCCCCGCTCCTTCACATAGAAGGCGTCCGGGAAAATCGCCGCGAAACGCGCGAACGCCGCCTCGTGCTGGGTGCGCAGAATGGGGTCCGAAGGAACAAAGAGGTCCGGGTCTGCCTCAGGCGCCTTCTTCTTCACCTTCACCTGGTTGTAGCTCGCGGCCTGGTTCGTGTTTTTGGCGGGCATTGCCACGGCGCCGTCGATTTGCAGGCGAGCGGGGTCGTAATTCCGCCGGTTGGCCGCCCATTCCCGATTCTTCCAGAGGACCAGCGCCTGGGCGCTCGGATTCAGGCCGGGCGCGGAAAGGTTCGGAACCTCCGGCCGGATCTTCTCCCGAAGTGCGATCACAAAGTCCCGCATCGCCACGCAGCCTTGGCGCACATCGGGGCTGGCCTGTCCGCGCTTGGGTGCTGGCAGCGCCCGCCAAAGCCCCTGGAGCTTCGCGATCGGCCCGACTTCCTCCTTCGCGTTCAACGTCTCCCACAGGGTCGCCAGATACTTCGGGCTGACCTTCGAATCGGCGGCGATGTCCGCCAGGCTGGCGCGCCGCTGGCCGAGAGCCGAGCGGTGATGATAGCGCCACGCCGCTGCGAAATAGTCCGCGTAATCCGTGGGCTGGCGTTGATAGAAGTCGACGATCCGCAGGGTCCCGTATTTGTCGCGGTCGGTGTGGACCATCATCGGATGGCTGGCGAAGTTGATCCCGTCCAAGGTCAGCACGGCGTGCTGACTCACCTCGCGGGCGGCGCCGAGATACTTCTTCAGCAGCGCCGGCGACATGGCGAGCGACTCGCCGGAGTTGTCGAAGCCCTCCTGGTTGGCGGGATCGACCGGGAACTCCTTCGTCGGCCGCAGGTCCACGCCCGTCAGGTCCCGGACGGTGCGGTCATATTCGGCGTTGCTCAGCCGCCGGGCCAGCACCGGTCCCGGATCACCGGCGTGCAGTTTCGCCTCGTGGTTCCGAAGCTCTTGGACCCACGCGACGACGTCCCGGCTCTGGGCCGAGGTGGGATGCAGCTTCGCCTTCTTCGGCGGCATCTCCCCGGCCTGAAGCCGCTCCAAGACCAGTTCCCACCGCTGAAAGTCCCGGGCGACGCCCTCCGCGCTGACGTAAGGGCTGAGATCGAGATCGCCCTTGGGCTGCTCCTGGTTGTGGCAATCCAGGCAGTAAGTGCCGACGAACGGCCGCACCGTGCCCGCGAAGCGGCGTTCAAGGTCGCGTCCGACCGCATCCGCTCCCGCTGCATCGGCCAAGCGGGTGCCGACGAGCGCAAGCGCGATCAGGAGGGTGGCTCGCAATGACATTGGTTTTGTTCTCCAGGCGGTTCTGGGCGGAACGGCGTTCACACGGTCGGATACACCCACTCGCCGCGATACGGCCGGCTAAGCAATTTGTTCGCCTCGGGATCGCCGACGATCTGTTCGGTGGCGCCGTCCCAGTTGATGCTCCGGCCGGTGCGCCAGGAAATCATGCCGAGCAGCGGCAGCACGGACGAACGGTGCGCGATCTCGATGTTGGCGACACCCTTGGCGCCGCCTTCGATGGCGGTGAGGAAGTCGGCCCAGAGCAGCTTCAGGTTGTGGCCGTCGGGCTGCTGGAGCTGGGAATCCTCGTGCAGGATCTTCGAGTTGTCGTCGGTCGGATAGAACGTCCAGCCGTCCTGCCAGCCGATGTGCAGCGTGCCCTTGGTGCCGTAAAAGTAGGCGCCGATACGGTGTTTCTCGGCGTTGTTCTCGGCGAAGCGCCGGTGTTCCCACACGCAGGTGAACTGCTCGAACTCATACGTCGCCACCTGATGGTCCGGCGCATCGGTGGTCTGCTCCTTGTCGTTGAGAATGGCCGGACCGCTGATCGGGCGGCCGGCGGTGGAGAAGACGCGTTTCGGATACTTCTCGCCGCTCCACCAGAGCACCTGGTCGAGCCAGTGAACGCCCCAGTCGCCGAGCTGGCCGTTGCCGTAGTCGAGGAAGTTGCGCCAGCCGCCGGGATGGATGCGCGAGTTGAACGGCCGCTTGGGCGCCGGGCCGCACCACAGGTCCCAATCCATGCCCTCGGGCGGTTCGCTGTTGGCGCTCTGCTTTTCGCGGCCGCCGCCGCCGTGGGCGAACAGGCGCACCATGCCCACGTCGCCCACCGCGCCGGACCTGAGGAAATTCATCCCGCTGACGTGGTGCGGCCCGATCCGCCGGTGCAGCCCGACCTGGACGATGCGGCCGCTGTCGCGCGCGGCGCGGAGCATGGCCCGGCTTTCGTTGACGGTGTGGCCGGTGGGTTTCTCCACGAACACATGCGCGCCGGCCTTCACCGCGGCGATGGTCTGGAGCGCGTGCCAATGGTCGGGCGTCGCGATGATGACGATCTCGGGCTTTTCCTTGGCCAGCAGCTCACGGAAGTCGTTGTAGGTTTTCGGTTCGTCGCCGTTCAGGTCGGTGACTTGCTCGGCCGTCGTCTCCCGGGCGTTGGCGTAAACGTCGCAGAGCGCGACCACCTTCACCCGGCCGCTGGCGATGGCTTCCTTGAGGATGTTCCGGCCCCACCAACCGGAACCGATGAGCGCCGTGCGGAACTTCCGGCCCGGTTCGGCCGTCAGCACAAACGGCGCGGCGGCGAAGGCCGAGGCAGCGGCGGCACCGGTCCGGAGAAAGCGGCGGCGGGTAAACGGGGATTCGGGAATCATGACTGGCGACGGCACCCGACGAACCGGACGCCGCCCTTAATCATTTTCATCCGCCGGCGGGGTGCAATCGGCACTTCCGCGAAGCCTCACTTCTTGCGCAGGTCCAGGCAGACGACTTCGCCCTTGGAATTGCGGCAGAGCAGGCGGCCGTTCGCGAGCACGGGCGCGGTCCAGCACTTGCCGCCGAGCACCTGCGCACGCGTGGTGGGGACCAAACCGGCCGCTGACGCCGGGGCGATCATCAGCTCGCCG
>JBIIUN010000163.1:0-9626 GCA_044339945.1 Kapaibacterium sp. (SeqCode) | reverse complement strand
GGCTGGCTCTACGCCACGCACGGCTTCAACAACGACTCCCACGTCACCGCGCGCGACGGCAGCCACGTGGACCTCAATTCCGGCAACACCTACCGCATCCGCCTCGACGGCTCGCGCATCGAGCACCACACGCACGGGCAGGTGAACCCCTTCGGTCTCGCGTGGGACGCCCGCGGTAATCTCTACTCCAGCGACTGCCACAGCGCGCCCATCTACCAACTCCTCGCCGGCGGCTGGTATCCGAGCTTTGGTAAACCCCACGACGGACTCGGTTACGCGCCCGTGATGCTGGAGCACGCCCACGGCAGCACGGCGATTGATGGCGCGTTCTACTACAACGACGACCTGTGGCCCGCCGAATACCAGGACACGTTCATGATTGGCAACGTGATGACCAGCCGGCTGAACCGCGACAAGATCACCTTCATCGGCTCCACGCCCAAGGCGACCGAACAGCCCGACTTCCTCACCACGACCGACCCGTGGTTCCGGCCCGTGGACAACATTCTCGGGCCCGACGGCGCGCTCTACATCGCCGACTTCTACAACCGCATCATCGGCCACTACGAGGTGCCGCTCACGCATCCCGGCCGCGACCGCGAGCGGGGCCGCCTCTGGCGCGTGGTTTACAAGGGCGAGGACGGGAAAGCCGCCCTGCGGAATCCGGCACTCCATCAGCAACTCGATGGGCTTATCGCGGAACTGGGTTCGCCCAACCTGACACGGCGGCTGCTGGCGATGGCGGAGATTCAGGATCGCTTCGCAAGCAAGGCCGCGAGGGAGCTCTCGCTGACACCGATGTGGCTCGCTTCGACGGTTTTCGCAGCATGGACCAGCGATCCCGCACGTGCAGAACGTTCTTCTTTGGCCCTGCGTTACGTCCACACGCTTTGGCTGAATCACCGCTTGGGTCACCTAAAGCCAAGCGAGCTTGAAGTGGCATTGAGGGCGCCGCTGCCATTGATAAGGCTTCACGCTTTGCGAGTGCTCTCCGAAGTAGGACTAAGTGGGACAGGCTTCCAGCCTGTCTCCGGGGCTTCTAGCCCCAGTATCGGTCGCGGGCTGGAAGCCCGTCAGACAGGCAAGATGCCTGTCCCACTAGGGCAGGCGGCGCTCGCTGCCCTTTCCGACCCCGACGCCCTCGTCCGCCGTTGCGCCGCCGAAGCGCTCGGTAACTGGCCCGCCTTCGACCATCTCCGCCCTCTCCTCACCGCCCTCGCCAAAGCCGACCCCGCCGACACCCACCTCGTTTATGTCCTCCGCAAGTCCCTGCGCGATCACCTGAAGGTTCCCGCGATCTTCGAGCAGGTGTTGGCGAAGCAGGATTGGTCCGAGCCCGACCAGCGCGCCTTCGCCGACGTGTCCCTTGCCGTGCCGACGCCGCCAGCCGCGAGTTTCCTGCTCGCCCGCTTGGGCAGCCTGTCCGACGCAACGTCGCCCACGCTCGGTGATGCCTTGAAGCATGCCGCCCGTTACGCGCCCGAGGCAGATCTGCCGAAGCTCGCCGACTTCATCCGCGCCAAATTCGCCGACCAGACCGATTTCCAGCTCGCGCTGTTCCGCTCGGTGGACCAAGGACTCCGGCAGCGGGGACTCGCGTTGCCGGCGAGCCTGAAGTCATGGGGCGGCGAACTTGTGGGCAAGTTGTTGGGCAGCGGCGCCACCTCCGCGTGGAACAACGCGCCGCTTGAGGCCGCGACCGAGAACCCGTGGGATTTCCAGGAACGCAAGCGCACCGATGGCCGGACGATCCGCGTGCTGTCCAGCCTCCTGCGCGGCGAGCAGAAGACCGGCGTGCTGCGTTCGCCCGAGTTCGCCGCCGGCGCCAAGGTGACGTTCTGGCTCTGCGGTCACGACGGTTATCCGGACAAGCCGGCCAAGAAGGTCAACGCCGCCCGGTTGCGCGATGCAACGACGGGCGCCGTGCTGTTCGAGGCGTGGCCGCCGCGCAATGACACGGCAACGCAGATCACGTGGGACACCGCGCCGCACGCCGGCAAACGGGTGGTGCTCGAAGTGACCGACGCCGACACCGGCGATGCCTACGCCTGGTTGGCGCTCGGCGATCTGGAAGGCGCGCCGGCATTGCCCAGCGCGTCGCCGCGTGCCCTCGCCGACCGCACCGCCGGTGCCGCGGAACTGGCCGCACGCCTCGGCTTGAAGGAGGCGGCGCCGAAACTCAGGGAACTCGCCGCGAAGCCGGGCGATTCCGAGCTGCGCACGGCTGCCGCCCGCGGACTGGCCGGGGTGGATCCGGTCGCGGCCGAGGCGACGTTGGCCGCCGTCGTCGCGGATGGCGCCCAGCCGCTGCCGGTCCGGGAACGGTTCGGCGTGCTCCTTGCGGAACTCAACACCGCCGCCAGCCGGGCGGCCGTGGTGGCTGCGCTCAAGGGGGTGCCCTACCGCGTCCAACAGGCCTGGGCCGTGGCATTGACCGCAACGCGCGACGGCGCGGAAGCATTCTTGCAGGCGGTTGAACAGGGCTTCGCCGCGCCGCGGATTCTCCAGCTCACGGGGGCGCGGAGCCGGCTCGAGCGGGCCAATCCCGCCAACTGGCAGGCGCGGGTTGAGAAGTTGACCCGGGAATTGGCGCCGCCCGACGAGGCGCGGGAGAAGCTGCTCGCCGCCCGCCGCAACGCCTACGCGCTGGCCGACGCCAAGGCCGCCGAGGGCCAGCGCATCTTCGAGGTGAACTGCGGCGTGTGCCATCAGCTCGACGGCAAGGGCGGGCTCGTGGGGCCGCAGCTCACGGGCATCGGCAACCGTGGCGTCGAGCGCCTGTGCGAGGACATCCTCGACCCGAACCGCAACGTGGACCACGCCTTCGCCACCACCACGCTCACACTGAAGGACGGTGAGGCGGTGAGCGGGCTGTTCCGCCGCGAGGAAGGCGAACTGCTGGTGCTGGCCAACGCCACCGGCCAGGAATTCACCGTGCCGAAGAAGGACGTGAAGGAACGGGCCGCGAGCCAACTGTCGCTCATGCCCGACAACTTCGGCGAGGTCCTGAGCGAGCCCGACTTCAACCACCTGCTGGCGTTCCTGCTGGGGAAACGGTGAGCGGGAGGAGTCATGACGCTGATCCTGCCGATCCTGGGCTATGCGGTGGCGGCCTACTTTCTGGCCGCCGCCCCGTTGCCCCGGCTTCGGCCCAGATCGGGAGTAGTCCAGTCGTAGCTCACCGGTTGGGGTGATCGCCCGACAGGAGATTCTTGGGCTACGCGAACTTGGCTGGTGGGCTTCGTCCTCGTGGCCTTGCTGGCCTGCTGGCTGCCCGCCCGCCGGGCCACCCGCGTCGATCCGATGCTGGCGCTGGGCAATGACTGAAGGGGCGTATTGGGGCCCTGCCCGCGAAATTCGCCCGGTGGACTCCCTCGCTTCCACCCAGAGTGGAGGAGAGGGTCGGGGAGAGGAGGCGTTGCGCCCGGGTTGTGCAGCCCCTCTCCCCCACCCTCTCCCCGCTCGTGCCTCGCAGGGCGAGGGAGTCACCCGGGGTGGTGCCCAGACGTGCCCTGAATGAAGCGAGGTGCCCGTGCTGGTCTCCGTCGTGGCGCTGCGGCGGTTACGACTTGGGGGCGTTGACTGCGGGTGCCTGCTCGCATTCGTTGAGGATGGCCTGGGCTTCGGCGAGGTCGGGTGAGCCGAGGCGGGTGTAGATCTCCACCGCCTTCTGGGCATGGGGCAGGGCCTCGGCGGCCTGACCTTGGCGCAGGAGGGCCAGGGCGAGGTGGTGGTTGTTGGCGGCGATCACTACCTGGCGGCCTACCTTCGCGGACAAGGGCAGGGCCTCGCGCGCCAAGGTCTCAGCGGCCGGCCAGTCCTCGCGGTTGAGGGCCAGATCAGCCAGATTGCCGGTGTAGTTGGCCACGCCCTCGGCGTCACCGACGGCGCGGGCCACGTGCAGGGCCTCGCGGTAATGCTCCTCGGCAGCCGCGTAGTCGCCGGAGTCCTTCTCGGCATTGGCGAGGTCGTTCAGGTCGCGGGCCACGTCCTTGCTCTCGGCGGCGAGGCTGCGGCGCAGGTCAAGCGACTCGCGGTAGGCGGTGGTGGCGGCGGGGTAATCCGCCTTCAACTGATGACCAAGGCCGCGCAAACGAATGGCGACGGCTCGCTCGCGAGCACCGGCCTGGGCGCGGGTCCAGTGGGCGGCGGCGCGGTCGGCGCAGATGAGCAAGGCGTCGGCCTGCTGACGCAGGTAGTGATTGTAGCCAGCCCGACAGGCGCACCAGCCAGCGTTGTTGTGATCGGCGGCGGCCAAGGCCTTGGTTTCGGCTTTCACACTGAGGGCCAGCCATTCATCCCAGCGGCCCTGGAACTCGAGGAAGAGCGTGAGCGCATCGCACACGACTTGGAGGCGGGCATTGTCACCGGCGAGGAAGAGGTCCAGGGCGGGAGCGATGCCGGGCCAGGCGGCTTCGAGGGTGGGGAAACGGTCGTGCTTATCCCAGCCGTTCTCGGTGATGAGGGCGAAGGCGCGCTTTTCCAGGATGTTGCCGGTTTCGGCCACGACCTCGGGCTTTTTCTTCCGCAGGAAGTCGGCGACGAGGGGGACGAGGGCGTAGTGCGTGCCTTCGGCGTTGTCGGTGACGAGGGAGCGGTTGGCGAGGGTGCCGAGGGCGGTCTCGGCGAGGGTTTCCTCGATCCCGGCATTGGCGGCGATGTGCTCGACCTTGGCCGGGAGGGTGAAGTAGGTGAGGGCGCAGAGGATCTGGGTTTCGTCAGCGGTGAATTCATTGACGAGGTCGCCAAAGATGAACTCCAGGGGGTCGTTGTTTTCCGGGCAGGAGCGGAGGAAAGCGATGGCGGCGGGGATGGTGCGACAGGAACCGCGACCGAGCTGCCCGGCGGTCCAGCGCAGGAGAAGAGGGATGCCAGCGGTGGCCTGCCAGAGGGTGCGGTGGTCGTCCACACTGGCGCGGGCGAGCAGCTTGTTGTGCTCGGCGATGTCGGCGAGGGTGGCGAGCGCGGCGGCTTCGTCGAGCTGGTCGAGTTCGATGAGATTGATGCCCCGGCCGATGCGGCGGCGGGCGGTGAGGATGGCTTTGCAGACGCCGGGCAGGTCGCTGACGAACTCGACGATGCGCTCGCGGTCCTCGGGGGTGAGGGATTCGAGGTTGTCCAAGATGAGCAAGGCGCGGGTGCCGGTGAGGGCATCGAGGATGAGGCGGGCACGATCCTCCGGGGTGCTGCGGGGGATGTCATCGCGACCCAGAGCACGGGCGATCTCATCGAGGATGCCGAGGTAGTGGGAGACGAAGCGGACCTTCACGGGGCGCGGGCCTTCGTCTTCGAGGGCGCGGTCCTTGATGGAGACGAAGATGACGGGATCAAATTGGTCACGTGAATACACGGAGGCAGCCCGAACGGCGAGTGAGGTCTTCCCCATGCCGCCCGGCCCCGCGATGAGCGCGCCCCAGGTGCGCTTTTCTGGACGCAGGGCGTCGTGGATCTGCGCGAGTTCCTTATCGCGTCCGTGGAAGTGATCAAGGCGGGGGAGGTAGTGGGGCGCGTGAGGCTTCGTTGGCTCGCCGCCGGGAGGGGCTGGCTTCGTGTAGTGGTCGTTGGGCTTGCCTTCGTTGAGGGCCAGGCGTTCGAGGATGAGTTGGGCGAATTGCTCGGGCGTTTTGGTGTCGAGTTCGATGAAGCCGGCCGTGGGGCTAAGGCCGTCGGCATTGGCGTATCCAAACCGACTGGGCATGACACGATGGCCGTCCGCAACGGTAAGCAGGCCGTAGATGTGCGGCCACTCCCAGCCAGTCCAGCGCTTGGCGTCGTAGGCGGGGCAAAGCACTGGGACGATCAGGTCGGACTGCTGTCCGTAGAGCGTCGGCAGATACATCCCGAGGTTCCAGCGAGCGAACTCCGCCTCGTGATACTTGTCGTAGAGAATGGAGGCTTGGCCGAACCGCTTGGCGAGAATGTCGGCGACCTCTTTGACAAAGGGTCTCTTTTCCCCGGCAAAGGAGAAGGCGATGCGGAAGCGTTTGCCGGGCGGGGTAGGGGTAGTTCCGGTGTTCACGGGGCGAATGCAGTCGGCGACGATCCCGAAACTCGTTCTCGGGCTGCCCGATGAAGCCGCGCACCCGCGCCGTTGCCAAGCGGTTTGCTGCGGGGCGATTCCGCCGGCGGAACGTCTCAACGTGGCGGTTCTGCGGTCGGCCTCCGCCGGCCCGTGGGCTTGCCGCAGTCCTCGGGGCGGACTTCGGGGATGTCGAGACTGCCCGGGGCGGGCTGGATTCTTCGCCGGAAACTTCCAATTCCAGGCGCCCGACGCGGCCGGCAGGGTCTGGCCATTGCGTATGCAAAAACTCCTCGCGGTGGTCGCCGTTCTGCTCGGCTTGGGCTTCGGCGCGTCCGGTTGGCAGCAGATCCAAGAGGGCCGTGCTTCGTTCGGCTGGCCGCGGGTTCCGGGAAAGGTGCTGCACGCGTCGTCCGAGGCGGATGTCAGACGCCGGGTAGACCCGCTGACGCCGGGCGAAACCGAGGTGGTTTACCGGCCCCGGATCGAATACACCTATTCGGTGGCGGGCCGCTCGTTCACCAATCACCGGTATTCGATCGAGGAAGCCGCGCATTCCGGGGCCGGCGCGCAGTCCCGCGTCTGGAGGTTTCGCCCCGGGTCCGAGGTGACGGTCCACTATCGCCCGGACAATCCGGCATATTCCATCCTGGTGCCGGGTGTCAGCCACCGGCCTTGGGTCCTGGCCGTGGCGGGGTTGCTCACCGCGGGCTGGGGTGTCTGGCGGTGGGTTCGTCCGGCCCGTCAGCCGTCGGAATGGCACGCGGACGTCCAATGAGCGGGCGGTTGCGGCGTGCTGGTCTGCGCTGACGGAAAAGTTGGAGACTCGTTACCTCGTCTCCTACGGGCCCTGGGCAGCCTACATTCCCAGGCGAACCAGTTCCTTTTCCAGGGCCATCTGGAACTCCTGCAAGTCGGCGGGGGACGGACGGTAGCCCTTGGTGTCGGGACCGAAGCCGGGCCGGCCGTATTGGTCGAGATACCACATGCCGCCCTGGCCGTCGCTAAAGGTCACGCGTCCGCTGACGAGCGTGCCGGGGCGGGTCACGGCGTCCACGGTCAGCGCCACGCCGCCGGGGCCGGGGACCGGTTCCGCGGGGGCGGTCGCGACGGGGGCGTCGGGCTTGGGTGCTTCCCGCTTGGGCGGTTCCGGGTCCTTGGGCAGGACCTTGAGGTCGTCCACGAGGAAGCGGGTTTCCATGTAGGTCAGCTTGAGCCCGAAGTCGGCTTCCACGCGTTTCTGGAAGTCGGAAAGTTTCATGCCGTCGGCGATCCATTGCCGGGCGATCACCTGTTGTTCCGCGGTCAGTTGCATGGGGCGACGTTAGGAAGCGGGCGGGGCAGGGGCAAGCGCGGGGCGACCGGAATGACCACGGAGGGCGTCCGGCCCGGCGAATTCCGGCTGGGTGTTCCGGCGGGCCTGATTCCGCGGTGAAAGCACTAGAAACAATTCATTGTTGACCGTCCCCGGCTCCTCCGAGGATAGAATCCGGCCTACTTTGCGGCGATTGCCGTCAGGACAGAGACATGCCAAGAGGAATACGTTCGACACGGACGACCACCAAACCGGTGGTCGCCGCCACCAAATACGATGCGCACCACAAGGTGCTCAATTCGACCTACGGTGACTTCGCCGACCTCCGCCGGCAGCTCGCCGACTCGAAGGACAAGGTCGCCGAGCGCGAGACCGTGCTGAAGAACCTGGCGACCTGCGCCGATCCGCAGCGGGCCTACCTGTTCTTCGACGATTACCTGGAAAAGCTGGCGCTGCGCCGGAGTGACTTCGGCGCGACGGACTGGTGGTCCCGTATCCAGACCGCGACCGGCAAGGGCCGGCTGGAGGAAGTGGCGATGCTGTTCCTGCGCGCGAACCGGTCGCTGCCGACCGAGCTGCTGCCGCACGCGAATTTCGACCGCTTCCAGGAGGTCGAGCAGTCGGAGAAGGAGACGGAATTCGTCCAGGAGTTGGAGAACTGGCTCCTGCCGGCGACGCACGCGCACCTCGACGCGCCCAAGGCCGGCCTGCGCGTCATCTGCGAACCGCAGCGCGTGACCGAGGAAAAGAACCAGTGGCGCTTGGCCGTGAAGTTCATCCTCTTCCGCTCCCGGTCGGGCGAAAAGGAACGCTTCCTGTCCGACCTGTGCGAACTGCGCACCCGGGCGGCGCACGAGGCGGAACTCTTCCCCGCCGAGGACTGGGCGGTGATCGACTGGCTGCACGGCAACTGGGCCGAGAAGGTGAAGGAAGGCGAAGTCCTCACGTTGGAAGGCGCCGACCTGCTGACGTGGCTGGCGATGTGGGCGCACGGCTCGCGGCTGGAGCTCCAAGGCCAGGCCATCAATTTGCAGTTCCACGGGCAGTTGGTGGAACTGAAGCCGCACCTCGACACGATCGAGGGCGACCTGAGCTTCACCCACCTGCTCACGCTGCCGGACGGGCAGACGCGGGCGTTGAAGGACTGCCGTTTCTTCGTCGGGCAGCCGGTGCTCGTGCTGGTGGACGGCGAGTTCTACATCCTGCGCAACGCCCCGCCGGCGTCGTTGCTCGGACCGTGGGCGGAACGCCCCGTGCTGCCGGTGAAGAAGCTGTCGCACCGGTTGCTCACGGAGCTGCGCCGGTCGCAGTCCACCAAGCCGCCGGCGGAGAAGAACGGCAGCGCGCCGGCGGAGAGCAGCCCGAAGACCGGCACGTCCGAGGCCGACTGGAGCCAGCTTTGCATCACGCACCCGGCCAAGCCGCAGTTCGTCTTCGAGCTGGCCGACGAGGTGGTCCGGTTGCGCGTGCTCGCGACCAGCGACCGCGACGGCACGGAATGGCAATGGAACGGCCACGAATGGGCCCGCACGAAGGAACCGAAGAAGGCCGCCGACCGGCCCGAGGTTTTGGATGACCCGCGCATCATTGCCGCCATCCAGTGGTTGCAGCAGCTCGACTGGTTCACGCCCGATCCCGGCCTGTGGGTGGGCGATGCCAACGAGCACTTCCTCAGCTCGCTGGCCGCCGCCTGGGCTGACCGGCCGCGCGAGGCCGACTTCCTTGGCAATCCGCCGTTCCAGCGGCTCTTCCTCAACCGCCGGCTCGTGAAGCCGAAGCTGGTGCTGAAGGGTTCCGGCATCGACTGGCTCAGCGTCAGCGCCGAGTGGGAGGCCGAGGGCATGAAGCTGTCGCACGCCGACCTCCAGCGCCTCGCCGCCTCGACCACGCGCTTCGTCAAGCTGCCCGACGGCGGCTGGGTCGAGATCGACGTGGACGCCAACCGCAAGGCCCATGAGACCGCGGCGACGCTGGGACTCGAGGGCCTCGATCCCGACGCCCAGAAGGCGTCCCTCATCCACGCCACGCAGCTGGACGAACAGACGTTGGCCGAGCTGGGCACCGCCAAGGCGGTCGCGGCGCTCAAGGAGAAGCTCACCGACTTCAAGGGCGTGCCCGACACGAAGCTTCCCGACTTGGTGAAGGCCGATCTCCGGCCTTACCAGAAGGACGGCTTCGACTTCCTGTGCAACCTGTCCCGGCTGAAACTCGGCGGCATCCTGGCCGACGACATGGGCCTGGGTAAGACGCTGCAGACGCTGTCCTGGCTGTCTTGGCTGCACGAGCAGCACA
>JBIIUN010000162.1:0-9653 GCA_044339945.1 Kapaibacterium sp. (SeqCode) | reverse complement strand
AACGGTGCGCCGGGCGTTGAGCGGATCGCCGGCCACGTCCACTGAACGGCCACCCATCGCCGCGTCGAGCCGACCGGCGACGAACAGCAGGGTGTCGCGCATCGCCTCGAGGTCGAGCCGGCGGCGTGGATAATGCCAGAGGAGGTGGTTTTCAGGGTCCGCGGCGGCGCCACGCGCGGAGTAGTCAGTAGTCAGTGGGTCAGTTGTCAGTAACGCAGACTGACCGTTTACTGACCGACTGATCACTGAATGCTGATCACTGGACCCCTGCTGGAACGCCCCGCTCAGCACGATCACCCGGTGGAGATGCTTCACGCTCCAGCCGGAGCGGATGAACTCGCCGGCGAGCCAGTCGAGCAGCTCGGGATGGGCGGGCGGATCGCTGCGCACGCCGAAGTCGGCGGGTGAACCGACGAGCGGTTCGCCGAAGTGTTCCATCCACACGCGGTTTACGAACACCCGCGCGGTGAGCGGATTCGTGGATGCGGTGATGGCGTTGGCCAAGGCCAGCCGGCCGCTGCCTTCGCCCAGGGGAAGGGGAGCGCCGCCGTTGAGCACCCGCAGGAAGCTGCGGGGCACCGCCTCGCCCGGGCGCGACGGACTGCCGCGCGTGAAGATGCGCGGGGCGTAGGGCTCGGGCAGTTCGCTGACGACCATCGCGCGGGCCGGCGGGGCGTTGGTGGCGTTAGCGGCGAGCTTGTCGAGGTTCTGGACCAGCCCGCCGTATTTGTCGGCATCGGGCCGCGACAGGTGATCGTGGGTGTCGCGGCGGTCGAACCAGATCGGGCCGTCCTTGCCCGCGACGACTTCCAGAAGGGCGCGTTGGTCCTCACTCAAGCCGGGACTGCCGGCAGCGGGCTTCTTCGACTCGTCGTAAACTCGGCGGAATAGATCGCCGTAGACCCGGGCGATGCTGGCCTTGTTGGTGAGCGTGGCTCGGGCGAGGGCGTCGACGACGAGCGGATTGGGTGGCCGCCGAGGAGACGAGGCGGAGCCTTCTCCGGGCGCAATCCGCCTCCTGACGTCGTCGGCTGCGAGTGGGAAAGAGTCATCTGGCGACGCCATCAGCACTGCCCACGGGCCGAAGATGGGGTCCTCCGGTTTCACGCGCTGTTCCACGAAACGCCGCGTGCGCAGCATGATCGTGGGGCGGAAATCTTCGGGCGTGAGCGAGAGGCCAAACTGGGTCGTCTCCGTAAGGTCGGGCTTGGTCGTGACGGCGCGGACGAGGTAATCGCCGATCCGTTGGCGGAGGTTTTCGGTGAGTTCGCGGAAACAGCGGTCCAGGTGGTCTTCGAGTTCCTTGCGCGCCTTCGCCAGCTTCTCCTCGAACTCAGCACCGCCGGGCACTTGGGCCGGGTCTTCGATCAGCGGCAGCACATAGGGGCGCTCGGTCGAGGCGAACACGCCGTAGAGGCCGTAGTAATCGGCCATGGTGACCGCATCGTATTTGTGGTCGTGGCAACGGGCGCAGGCGACGGTCAGGCCGAGCAGGCCGCGCGAGACGGTGTCGATCTGGTCGTCAATCTGGTCGTGGACGTTGTTGTCGAACAGTCGGCCGAGCGTGAGGTAACCGAGCGCGGCCAGGCGCCACGGCTCGACCTTGGGCTGGACGAGGTCCGCGGCGAGTTGGTCGCGGATGAACTCATTGAACGGCACGTCCTCGTTGAAGGCGCGGATGACGTAGTCGCGATACGTGTAGGCGTAGGGCCGCAAGGCGTCCTTGCCGTAAACGAGCACGAGGTCCTTGGTCTCGGCGTAACGTGCGACGTCGAGCCAGTGGCGGCCCCAGCGTTCGCCGTAACGTGGGGAGGCGAGCAGGCGGTCCACCACCGCGGTGATTGCGGATTGCGGATTGTGGATCGCAGATTTTTCAAACGCTTCCGTCTCCGCTGCCGTCGGGGGCAGTCCGATGAGGTCGTAGTAGAACCGCCGCAGCAGCGTGCGCGGCTCGGCCGGTGGCGCGTAACCGAGGCCCTTCGCCTCCAGCTTCGTGAGCAGGAAGGCGTCGATGGGGCTTTGCACGCGATTGGTCGCTTGCACCGTAGGCGGCGTCACGTCGGTGAGGGGCCGATACGCCCAGTGGTCCTTCGCCGCGGCAAAGGTCTGGCCGGTGAGCTTGCCTGCCTGGACCAGCGGCGCGAGCCCGGCCGAGGCGAGCAGCGCCAGGGTCCGGCTGAAGTTGAGGAGGAACGCCTTCACGGGATGACACCGCTTCGTTCGCAGGCGCCGCCGCGAGCGTCAACGCGAACTTCCTTCTGAAGATTGTCGACGGGACTTTCGTCGGGCAGACTGCTCGCGATGAAATCACTTTCCCTCCTCCTCAGCGCCGCCGCGGCCACGTTGCTCGCCCACGCCCAGCAATGGGTCACCTACAACCCGCCGGCCGGCCAGGCCAACGGCAAATCCATCGTCCTGCTCAGCGGCGACGAGGAATACCGCTCCGAGGAAAGCCTGCCGCAGCTCGGCAAGATTCTCAGCCAGCGCCACGGCTTCAAATGCACCGTCCTCTTCAGCCAGGACGCCGATGGCACGATCAATCCCAACAACCAGACGAACATCCCCGGCATGCACCTGCTCGCCGGCGCGGACCTCGTGGTGAACCAGTTCCGGTTCCGCGAGTTGCCCGACGCCGACATGAAGCACTTCGTGGACTACCTGAACTCCGGCAAGCCCATGGTGGTCGTCCGCACCGCCACGCACGCCTTCAACTACGAGCGCAACAAGCAGAGCCCCTACGCCAAGTATTCCTGGACCGCGAAGGGCGGCGGCTTTGGCGGCATGACGGTCGGCGAAACGTGGACCTACCACCACGGCAACCACGGCGGCGAAGCGACCCGCGGCCTGATCGAAGGCAAGAACGCCAAGCACCCCATCCTGAACTCGGTCACCGACGTCTTCGGCCCCACCGACGTCTATGGTGTGAACCCCGATTTCCCGGCCGACGCCACCGTGCTCATGCAGGGCTGCACGCTCACCGGCATGAACCCGACCGACGGGCCAAACCTGAAGAAGGCGCTCATGCCCCTCGTTTGGCTGCGCGACTACAAGGGCGAGACCGGCAAAACCTCGAAGGTGCTCTGCTCGACCATCGGGGCCGCCTACGACCTCAAGAGCGAGGACCTGCGCCGGCTGTTCGTGAACGCCAGCTACAGCCTTACCGGCCTCGAAGTCCCGAAGAAGGCGGACGTCACCCCGGTCGGCACGTTTGAGCCGCTGATGTTCGGCTTCAACAAGTTCAAGCAGGGCGTGAAGGTTGCTGAGCATGAGCTGAAGTAGGACGGCCGAGTCCTTCCTCGCCGCTGTAAGCCCTGCGTCAGCAGGGCTTTTTTTGCGACTCAACCGCCGAGCGAGGAATTGAGCTGGCCCGCGGCGCCGGCTGTTTCGTCGCAATGCAAGGCAGGGGAGGGACCGTCTTTACCTTAAGTCCGAAGACCGCCGTCTCTCCGCTGGACCCCGCGTTCAGCCAAGTCCGCTCTCGCGTCGCTTCACCGGGCTCCCGAAAACCGGGTCGGCGCGAACAGCCCGATGTCGTGGCGCGTCCGGCCCTGTGTCACGAGGTCGGCCAGAACTTCGCCGACCACGCTGCAAAACTTGAAGCCGTGGCCGCTGAAACCCGCCGCGACCTGCACCTGCGGATGCGCCGAGTGCGGCCCGATCACGAAGTTGAGGTCCGGCGTGAGCGTGTAGAGGCAGGTCACCGCCTTCACCAGCGGTCCGTCGAGCGCGGGCAGCAGTTCGCGGAGCGCCGCCCGCATGTCGGCCACGTCGTCGTCGCGAATCCGGCGATCCACCGACTCCGCGGTGCAGGGCTCGGCGACCGGTTTGCGGTAGAAGGCGATCTTCACGCCGCCGCCCGCGCCGTCCATTGCCGGGAAACCGTAGGGCGTGGCACCGGTCGGATGCTGCCAGATGTAGATCGGGAACCGATCCGGCGTGAAAGACGCCACGCCGGCCGGCGGCTGGAACCAGAACAGGACCTGCCGCTCGACCACGAAGGGCACGCCCAGTTCCGCCAGCAAGGCGGGCGCCCACGGCCCGGGGGTGATGACCAGTTGCGCGGCGGAATAGGAGCCCTTTGCCGTCGTCACCGTCACGCCGCCGCCGGCCGTCGGCTGCCAGCCGAGGACCTGTTCCTCGAACCGCAACTCCGCGCCCCGGCGGGCGGCGACTTCCAGATGCGCGGTGACGGCGCGTTCGCAGAAGACCACGCCGGCGGCGCGCTCGAACAACGCCACCGTGTCGTCGCCAATCTGGAATTGGGGAAACCGGCGACGGATCTCCCGGGCGTCGAGTTCCTCGTGTGGCAAGCCGTGGGTGCGGGCGCTGCGCAAGCTGCCCGACACCACCTCGGAATCCGGCGCGCCCAGCATCAGGCCACCGCCCAGGTGCAGGATTTCGCGACCGGTGTCGCGCTCCAGGTCGTGCCACAGTTCGTAGGCGCGCCGCAGCAGCGGCACGTAGGCGGGATGTTCGAAGTAAGCCTGCCGGATCACCCGCGTGTGGCCGTGGCTCGAACCGCGGTCATGGGGCGCCGTGAATTGCTCCAGTCCCAGCACCCGCCGGCCGCGTGCCGCCAGGTGCGCCGCCGCGGCGCTGCCCATGCCACCCAAGCCCAGCACGATCACGTCGTAGGAGGTCACCCGGGAAAACTGACGCCCCGGCGCGGGTTTGGGAATCGGACTGTGGTGGCCAGTCGAATTAGTGCCGGGCTGAAACGGCGGTTTACGGCTTCAGAATGAGACTCGTTACCTCGTCTCCTACGGGCCGGGGCGTCCGTTGGACGAGCTCGGTCATTCCGCCGCGGGTTCGGCCACTTCGAGCGCTTGGTCGGCCTTGGTCTTGCCCAGCCGGGAAACGCGGCCCGAAGGCCAGCGCACGGTCACCGACTCAGCTTCCGGCGTGCGCCCCAGGCCGAAGGTGAGCGGCAGTTCGCTCTGCGAAAGGTAGCTCTTGGTCGGCATGACTTGCAGGGCCTGGCGATTGGCGCCCGCTTCGACGGTCACCCACGCGCCGATGCCCGCGCGATTGGCGCCGCGGCCGCGCAGGGCGATGCGCAGCCAGCGATGGCCGAGCGCCTGGTCGTTGCGCAGCAGTCGCGGCGGGCCCGCGAGGCTCATCAACACCACGTCGAGGTCGCCGTCGCGATCGAAGTCCGCATAGGCGCTGCCGCGGCCGACCATCGGTTGGAACAGGTCGGCGCCGGCGTCGGCGGGACCGATCTCGACAAAGGACGGCGCGCCGCCGGCGTTCCAGAAGAGCTGCGGGGGCTGGCGGTAGCGCACGCCGGCCTGGACCTTTTCAATCTCCTCCTCGATGTGGCCGTTGGCGGTGAGCACGTCGAGCCGGCCGTCGAGGTCGTAGTCGAAGAAGAAGAGGCCGAACTTGAGCAGTTGGCGGCTGGCCGGGCCAAGGCCTTCGGTGATGGCCTCGTCGGTGAAGAGCAACTGGTCGCGCGGCGCGGCCCGCTGGGCGACGTAAAGCGCGTTCATCTCGTTGGCGAAGTTGCCGATGGCGATGCCCAGGCTCTCGTCGTTGCGGAAACGGGCGACGTCGATGCCCATGGCGCCGCGGGCCTGCCCGTAGGCATCGAACGCCACCCCCGCAGCCACGCCGACCTCGGCAAAGGTGCCGTCGTGCCGGTTGGTGAACACGAAGTTCTGCACCGTGTCGTTGGCCACGACGAGGTCCATCCAGCCATCGCCGTTCAGGTCCACCGGCGCGACGGCCAGGGTTTTGGCCACGGGCAGGCCGGTCGCGGGATTCCGGATCTGGAGTCCGCTGGCGGCGGAGACGTCGGTGAAGCGGACGCGGGCGCCCTGGCTGTCGTTGCGGAATAGGCGCGGCTGGGTGCCGGAGAAGTTCCAGGGCCGCCCGTAGGCCCGGCCGAGGCCGACGAGTTGGTTGTTCACCTCGAAGTCGAGACGCGGGGACCACTGCACGTAATTGCCCACGAACAGGTCGAGGTCGCCGTCGTTGTCGGCGTCGAACCACGCGGCGGCCGTGCTCCAGTCCTCCGGCCCACCGGCGAGCTCGGTCTCGGCCGTCACGTCGGCGAAGCGCCCCTGGCCGAGGTTGTGGAACAGGCGATTGGGCCCGACACACGTCAGGTAAACGTCCGTGAGTCCGTCGCCGTCATAGTCGCCGCAGGCCGCAGCCATTGCGTAGTCGCTGACGTCGAGGCCGGAACCCGCGGTGACGTCGGTGAACTTCGGTGCCCCGCCCGGCGGCGTATCATTGCGGTAGAGCGCGTGGGTCGGCGGCCGGGCCGACGGGGAATTCGTCCGGCGCGGATCGTCGGGCCACCAGGTGGAATTCACGCACAGCAGGTCGGCATCGCCGTCGGCGTCGAAGTCGAACCAAGCCACACCGCCGCCCATCGTCTCGGGCAGCAACTTCTGGCCGCGGGCACCGTTCTCGTGGCGGAAGGTGAGGCCCGCGGTGGCCGTCACGTCGGTGAACTTCACCCGCGGCACCTCGGCGCGCCGTTGGGCCGGCTGCGGGGCGTCGAGCGCGGTGACGTGGCCCTTGGCCTTGGGCACCGGCCGGGTAAGCCACCAGACCACGCCGCCCGCCAGCACGCCGGCGGCCAGCAGGAACAGCAGCGAACGCTTCAGCGCTCGGCCGATCGCGGCGTCATCGCCGGCGGATTCCAGGGGCTCGGGTGTCACGGGCCGACGGTGCGGGACCGGAACGGGCGGGGCAAGCGGGCGGAAGCGGCGGTCGGGATCGTCGGCGCCGCTGGACGCTGCCGCTGTCTCCCTCTCCTCCACTCAGAGTGGAGGAGAGGGTCGGGGAGAGGAGGTTTCCCGAAAAGTCCGCCGCAGCGCCGTGGGCACACCTCTCCCCCCGCCCTCTCGCCGAGTGAACGGCAGGCGAGGGCGGCCGCCGCACGGTCGACAGCCGAGGCGGCTGTCCCACTATGGGTGCCGCGCCAAGGTGCGCCCCGAAACCGGCACCCGACCGAAAATATGCTTGGAGCCGAGGCGCCGGACCTTGGAACGTCCCGCCATGCAAAAGTGGATCGCCGATTACCTCGCCGCGCAGCAACGTGTCCTCGCCAGCCTGCCGCCCGCCCAACTGGCCGGGCTGGTGGAAACCTTGCGCGATGCCCATCGCCGGGACGCCCAGGTCTTCGTGATCGGCAATGGCGGCAGCGCGGCCAACGCGAGCCACTTCGCGGTCGATCTCGGCAAGGGCGCCAGCGACAAGCTGTCCCGGCGCTTCCGCGTGCTCTCGCTCACCGACAACGTCGCGTGGATCACCGCGCTCGGGAACGACTACAGCTACGACGACATCTTCGTGCGCCAGTTGGCCAACTACGCCCGGCCCGGCGACGTGCTCATCGGCATCAGCGTGAGCGGCAACTCGCCGAACTGCGTGCGTGCCTTCGAATGGTCGCGGGCGAACGGCGTGAAGACCATCGGCCTGGTCGGCGCCAAGCGGGGCAAGATGGCGGACCTGGCGGACCAACCGGTCGTGATCGACGACGGCCACTACGGCCGCGTGGAAGACGCGCAGATGACCATCCTGCACCTGCTCTGCTACGCGTTCATGGAACTGCCGGAACTGGCGGCCTGAAGCCCGGGAGCGCGACTCTCCGAGTCGCGATTGGGCAAATCCAGTTTGAGGGAATCAGCCTGCTGGCGGCTCAGAGAGCCGCGCTCCCGGCCCCGGCGATGTGGATGGCGACTCGCGTCCAACTGCCGCGACGGCCAAGCCGTGGACGCTCCATCGCCTCGCGCGGGACTTACTTCAGCGAACCACCCCAAGGTAGCACCCAAAACAGCGCGGCGGATTGATGCCCCTCACAGGGGCTGCAGCGCCTCGGATGGGGCGAATCCTCATGGTTGCGCGAATAGCACTTCTGCAAACATCCATACGGCTGAAATCCCAAGCGCGACGCCGAAGGCGAATGCCGCATAAATCCCTTTTTCAAGCCTCGGCTCAAGCACGCACTCACCCGGTTGTTCTGGGTGATGCACAACTCGGACAACTGCGCCGACCGGAAACATGGCGGCTCGTTTTCCGGCCTGCGTCCGGGTCGCAAATCGCTCGGCAAGAAATCCAAACCGCAGCGCACTGCCGGTGATCTGGCGGCCGCGAACCTCAAACGAATACTCAACATGAGGCGCAAACCAGACATCGCCATCCGAGTCGGCATCCTCGCGCACTTCCGAACAAGTCACCACACCATCGGCGTGCGGCCAATGCCGACTGCGTTGGGCAAACCAAACACGGCGTCCCGCCCAAATCATCAATGCGCTGCCGACAAGCAGCGGCAGCAGGGCAAATACCATCGCGCCTAGTTGTTCAGTATTGGGCATGGCGTGTAGTGGGGCGGGCGTCCGACCGAAGTGGCGCCGAGCGCCGGTCGCTCTTCCAATGATCGCACCGGAAAAGGTAGCCCTCAATACCCGCGGTAAACTGGACAACGCTCATGGGCGCTTCGGGGCATCGTGGGCTGCTTCTGGCGTTGAAGCATGCCGTCGAACACAGGCCGTGAAGGTCTCGAAGCCCGGCTCCTCCACCTCGTAGTCGAATACCACTCGTGGAATTCTGCGTCCGCGAATTCGGAAGCGAATGCACGGCGCATCGTCAGATATCCGAGGAAGCTGCTCCCAAGATTCCACGTCTGCCCACCGAAGACTGAAACCGCCCGCGATCATTGGACGCTTCGTGATACTCTCAGCAGTGACGACGGTTCGTGTGAACATTGAACCAACGGCTACGGCAGTGCCGATGAGGCCCAGAATCGTGAAGGCGAACGAAAATGGGTGCAGGCCAACGTCAACAAAACTAGCAGCGCCTGCGGCAACGAAAACCAAGCTCAGGAGAACGGCGATCCCACTTCGCACTTTGTCGTAGCGCCGCGGCCGGAAATCTGCGGCGGGCATCAGAGTTGTCATGAGAGCTGCGGTTCGAAGTTGAGGGGTTCAACATCCAGACATCGGAAACTGGTGAATCACGACCGCTTCCACCGCCACCGCGAGACCGGCGGTGCTGGACATCCACAGGCTCAACAAATCAATCCGCTGCCGGCCGCGGTAATAGAGGATGCCGCTGGGAATCACTCCCAGTAGCAGCGATCCGCCGACAAGAGCGGGAGCGACGAAGAAAGAGAAACCAATGGCAGCCCATCCGCTTTGGTCACGGATGATGGAAACACACATCACGGTCGCGACGGCCGACAGGATTACGGCCACCCAGGAAACGCAGTGAACAGATTTGGAGACTTTAACCTTCATTCAGGCGGGTCCGTTGGATGGTTCATCTTGGGGTTGCACTGTTACGGCCTCAGATACTCCTTCAGCCAGTCGAAGATCGTCGTGTGCCACAGCTCGCTGTTGGCAGGCTTCAGGACCCAGTGGCCTTCGTCCGGGAAATACAGGAGCTTGGACGGCACGCCCTGCCGTTGCAGCGCGGTGAATAGCGCCAGGCCCTGGCCCAGCGGCACGCGGTAGTCGAGTTCGTTGTGGATGATCAGGTTGGGCGTCCGGAACTTCGCCGCAAATTGGTCCGGCGAGTGTTTCGCGAAGTCGGCCTTCTCCCACGGGATGCCGTGTTCCCACTCGTCGAACCACAGCTCGTCGGTGGTGCCATACATGGAGTGGAACTCGAACACGCCGCAGTGGGTGACCAGCGTCCGGAAC
>JBIIUN010000161.1:0-9675 GCA_044339945.1 Kapaibacterium sp. (SeqCode) | reverse complement strand
GTTGGCGAACGCGACGATCCGTTGGCTGGTGTCCACGAGTTCCTCGGGCATGGCGTCCGGACGGTCCGCGAGCGCCCAAATCTTCCCGGTCTCCCAGTCGCCGTAGATGAACTGCCCGGCGAGCCGCGCCATGCTCTTGCCGCGGTAGGCTACGCCGCCCGTGATCGACGACGCCTCGCTGTGCGCGTGGCTGGCCGCCGGTTTGGCGATGGGGGTCGGCCCAACCTTCACGTCGTTGCGGACGGCGGGATTCGGCCCTTCGACGACGGCCCAGCCGCCGTTGTAGCCGGCAGTGACGCGGTGGACGGTTTCCCACAGTTCCCAACCCACGTCGGCAACCCAGAGCACCCCGTTGTCGCCAAAGCCCATGCGCCAGGGATTGCGGAAGCCGTAGGCCCAAACCTCGCCGCGGGCGCCGGGGCGGTTCACAAAGGGATTGTCGGCCGGAATCCGGTAGGCCATCCCGGCGTCGGCGTGATCCACGTCGATGCGCAGGATGGACGACTGAAGATCGCTGATGTCCTGACCGGTCTTGCGGGCATCGGGCGGCTCGGGCGACGTGGTGTCGCCAATGGAGGCGTAAAGCATTCCGTCGGGGCCGAAACGAATGCAGGCGCCGTCATGACCGCCGGCGTAGGTGGTGAGGATGATGGCTTCGCTGGCCAGATCGAGCTGCGGCGGTTCCTCGGCGGTCAGCCGGTAACGGGCGAGCACCCAACTGTTCGTCGCACCGGCCGACTCGAACAGCGCGGCAAAAACAAACCGATTGGTCGCGAATCCCGGGTGAAACGTGAAGTCGAGGAACTGCCCCAGCTTCGGGTGCCGGGAGCGCAGATTGCCCACCTCATCGGCCCGGCTGACATCTTCGCGGTCCGGGAACGACAGCAATTGGCCGCCAATCTGGCCGACGAACCAGCGTTTGGTGACCGGCTCGTAAACAAAACCGGCAGGCTCGTTGAAGTTGAGATTGGGGAAGGCGCGTTCGACCCGGCAGGCCAGCGGCGGCTCCGGCGAGCCAATGATCCGGGAGGTCGTCCAAGGGATGCGCTCGGCCACGGCCGGCAGCATTCCGAGGAGCATTGCAACCAGCCAACCCCACGGCCAAACGCCGGGGAAGACGTTCCGCGAGGCGCGGATGCGGGCGGGGACAAGATCAGGGCGGCGGGAGTTCCTCATGCGCATGTCGGAGTGTCGGGACGAGCGGGCCGGTTCAACGCTTCACGAACTTGTAGGCCTTCGCGGCGTTCTCGCGGAAATACTTCGCGGCGACCCGTTCGCCTTTGCCGGCGAAGAAGGATTCCACGATCCGCTGCACGGTCGCATACGACGCGAAATGGATGCAGACCGGCCAGTTGCTGCCGTAGATCAGGCGATCCTCGCCGAACGGCCGCCACAACCAGTCAATCACCTTGAGGTAAGCCTGCGGGTCCGTGGGGGCCTGACCGCCGCGGCGTCCCGTGCCTTCCACCAGGCCGCTGACCTTGATCGACACGTTGTCGGCGTAATGGCCGGCGGCGAGTCCGCCAAACCAGTCGTTCGGCGGGCGTTCACCGACCGGGGCATTGGCGCAATGATCCACGATGATCCGCAATGCCGGCAGATCGCGTCCCAACTGGGCGGCGGCGGGCAGTTGGTCGGGCGGAATCAGGACATCAAGCGCCAGGTCCAGGTCCGCCAGGCGCCGAAGATCCTCGAACACCTTGGAGCCGGGCTTGGCCTGCTGGAGCGAATCGTTGCCGATGCGGATGCCGCGGAACAGCGGGTTGCGGGCGAAGCGGTTGAGGTGGGTCGCAAACTCCGGTTCGCCCGGCTTCAGGTTGCCCACCACTCCCACGATGAACGGATCGCGCTCGGCCAGGTCGAGCAGCCACTGGTTGTCCTCCACCCACGGACTGGCCTCCACCACGACGGTGCCCACGACGCCGTGCGGTTGCGCGAGTTCCCGGTATTCTTTCGGCAGCACCGACCGGTAGAGCACCGCGTCGTCCTTGGACGGCCACGGCACGCCCTGGGAACGCCGCGGGTCGTAGAAGTGGGTGTGGGTGTCGATGATGCCACCGAACGGCTTCAGCGGGATGGCGGGGGCGGAAGTAGCACAACCGACCAAGGCAGCCGCCCCGCCGAGCGCGGTGGCGGCCAAGAATTCGCGACGGTCCAGACGGGACATGCGCGCCAGTGTGGGCGGAGTCGCGCGTGGAAGGAAAGCCGGGCCTTCAAACAAATCCAGAAAGCCCCCGGCGCGGCCCGTGGCCTACCGCCGGGACTCAGGCGCCGATCTGGGTCGAATAGGCCTCGGGCGTCAGCAGGGCGGAAACTTCATCCGGATTGCTGACCTTCAGCTTGAAGAAGAATCCTTCGCCGTAGGGAGCGGTGTTCACGAGCCCGGGATTGTCGCTGACGCCGGCATTCACCGCGATGACCTCGCCGGCGATGGGCGAATAGATGTCGCTGGCCGTCTTCACGGATTCCACCACCGCGCAGGCTTCGCCCGCGGCCACCTTGCGCCCGACGGCCGGCAGTTCCACGAACACCACGTCGGTCAGCTCATGCTGCGCGTGGTCGGTGATGCCGACGGTGGCGACATCCCCTTCGAGGCGGACCCATTCGTGAGACTTGGCGTAGCGAAGACTGGCGGGAACTTGCGAACTCATTTCCGCGGAGTGTTGGAAGCGGGCGCCGCCGGGTCAATGCCGTTCCCGCGGCTGGCGAAAAATGGGTTCCCCGCCCCTTCGCCTGGAGGGCTCCCGGCGGGGCGCTCCCCCGATAAAGGCAGCCAGACGACGCGACCGGTCGGCTCCTGCCCCACAACGGCTGTTTGCCGCGGGGCAAGTTCCTGCTTAGCTGGCGCCGATGTTACTTACTGCTGACCTACGGCCCCGGCTCCGGAGGATTCGCCTGTTCCTGACCGACGTGGACGGAGTGCTGACCGACGCCAGCGTGCTGATGGGCGCCGGCGGCACCGAGCTGAAGCGGTTCGATATCCGCGACGGGCTCGGGCTCAAGCTGCTCCAGCAGGAGGGCATCAAGGTCGGCTTCGTGTCGGCCCGCCCTTCCGCCGCCACCACCGCCCGGGCCGAGGATCTGGGCATTGATTTCCTGCACCAATCGCCCGCCCCGAAGGTTGAGGCCGTGGAGGAGCTGCTGGCGAAGACCGGACACGACTGGACCGAGGTCAGCTTCATGGGCGACGACGTGCTCGACCTCGGCGTGCTCAAGCGGGCCGGGTTTGCCGCCGCGCCCGCCGACGCCCACGAATCGGTGCGCAACGCGGTGCAATTGGTGACGCAGGCCCGCGGCGGCTACGGCGCGGTGCGCGAAGTCGTGGAGCACATCCTGAAGGCCCAAGGACGGTGGCCCGCCTTGCTGGCGAAATTCGCTTCCTAACTCCACCGCCCGCCAACCACACTGCGCCACCGTGAAGTTGTCCGCCCTCCTGGTCGCCCTTGTGGCGTTGCTAGCCCTGACCGCCTCGCGCGCCCAAGGCCCGGCCGGTGGCGGCGCCGGCGGCTTCAGCATGCCCTTCAAGAAGGACGGGCGGACCTACCTGTGGTTCAAGGGCTCCGGCACCGAGGCGATCTCGGCTTCCGTGGTCCGGATCCGCGACTTCCGGGTCGAGACGTTCCGGGAGGACGAGACGCCGGACCTCGTCGGGGAAGCCCCGGATTGCCTGCTGAACCTGACGACCAAGAGCGCCTCGTCGGCCGGCCCGATCCGGATTTCGCAGGCCGGCGGCCGCTTCACCCACGAAGGCGTGGGCTTTTCGTGGGACCACGAGAACGGTCGGCTGGTGCTTTCCAACAGCGTCCACTCCACGATCCGGATGAATCCGTTTGGCCGTCCCTCGAAATGAATCGCTTCCGAGTTTCCATGAAACGAATCGCCGCCCTGCTGCTGGCCACCCTCGCCGGCTCCGACCTCTGGGCCCAAGCTGCCACGGATGATTTGGTGACGTCGGAGATCACCTCCGATGCCTCGGTGTATGACCAAAAAGCCAACAGCCTGCACTATTGGGGCCGCGTGCACCTGAACTCCCCCGGTACGCTGGACCTCCGTTGTGAGGACTTCCAGATCCAGCTGAGCACGGGCAACAAGCTGGACCAGATCGTGGCCAGCACCAACGTCGTGCTCCTGCTCGTCCAGCCCGCGACCGCCGGCCGGCCGGCCCTCACGAACACCGCGTTTGCCCACCAGGCAATCTTTGACGGCACCAGCAACCTGGTGACGCTGGCGAAGTCGCCCACGGGCGTTCAACCCCGCTTCGAAGGACCTGATCTCGTCGCCGAGGCGGACGTGATCATCTACAACCGCAGCAACGAGCGGTTCGAGTTGAAGGGCAACCACCGCACGCGGTTCAAGCCCGGCAAGCTGTCCAAGGGCGGCTTCTTCGCCCCGAACAACGCCGCTTCTCCGGCCGCCAAATAGCCCGCCAGCCCCGTGTCCGCCCCCGCCCCCCAACCGAATCGGCTGCTGACCGTCGAGAAACTGGCCAAGACCTATTCCGACCGGCGCGTGGTCAATGGCGTCTCGATCCACGTCGATGCCGGCGAGATCGTCGGCCTGCTCGGCCCCAATGGCGCCGGCAAAACGACGACGTTCAGCATGGTGGTCGGGCAGGTGCGTCCCGACGAAGGTCAGGTGCGGTTCCGGGACAAGGACATCACCCGGCTGGCCATGCACCTGCGGGCCCGCGAAGGCATCGCCTATCTCACCCAGGAACCGAGCGTGTTCCGCAAGCTCACGGTCGAGCAGAACATCCTCGCGATCCTCGAGGTGTGCGAAAGCGACCGTCAGGAACGGGCCAAACGGCTGAAGAGCCTGCTGGAGGAGCTCGACCTCACACCGTTGGCCAAGAGTTATGCCTACCAGCTGAGCGGCGGCGAAAAGCGCCGGCTGGAAATCACCCGCGCGCTGGTGACCAGCCCCCGGTTGCTGCTGCTGGATGAGCCCTTTGCTGGCATCGACCCGATCGCCGTCTACGAGGTCCAGAAGATCATCCGCCGCCTGCGGGATCGCGGCCTCGGGGTCCTGATCACCGACCACAACGTCCGCGAAACCCTGAAGCTCGTGGATCGCGCCTACCTCATCCACAAGGGTGAGGTCGTTTACGCCGGCGAAGCCACCCGCATGGTGGACGATCCCAAGGCCCGGCAGATCTACCTCGGGCCGGACTTTAACCTCTGACGCCATGAAAGAGATCCAGGTCACGGTCGAAAAGTTCTACCAGCAGCACCGCACCGACTTGGGACTGAAACTGATGGCCGGCGCCGACGGACTCAAACGGGTCATTCGCGAGCCAACCGTCAATCGGCCCGGCCTCGCCCTCGCCGGGTTCGAACGCTATTTCGCCCCGAAACGCGTCCAGGTCATCGGCAATGTCGAGACCGCATATCTCCGGTCGCTCGCCCCGGACCTGCGCGCCCGGCGAATCCAGGAACTGTTCCGCCACCGGATTCCCTGTCTCGCCCAGTGCCGTGACCTGAAGCCGGACAAGTTGTTCGTGCAGGCGGCCGAGGCGAACAATGTGCCGCTGTTCACCACGTCGCTGATCACGATGAAGTTCATCAGCCGGGCGACGTTGGCCTTGGAAAACCTGTTCGCTCCGCGCGGCCAATTGCATGGCTGCATGGTCGACGTGCAGGGCGTCGGCGTAATCATTCAGGGCGAGAGCGGCATCGGCAAAAGCGAGGCCGTGCTCGGCCTGCTGGAACGGGGCCACAGCTTGGTCGCCGACGACGTAGTCCAGTTGCGGGTAGAAGAAGGAATCGAACTTTTCGGCAGCTCGAAGGAATTGGGTCAGAACATGATGGAAGTGCGCGGCATCGGCCTGATCGACGTTGCGGCCATGTTCGGCGTGGCCGCTATCCGGCACGACAAGCGCGTCGATCTGGTAGTCACGCTGAAACGCTGGGAAGATGTCGAGGAAGTGGATCGTCTTGGCCTGGAGCAGAAACAGATGGCGCTGCTCGGCATCGACGTCCCGCACATGGAGATTCCCGTCCGCCCCGGCCGAGACCTCGGAAATCTGGTCGAGGTCGCCGCGTTCCAGACCAAGCTGCGCCTTTCCGGCTACAACGCCGCCCAGGAATTCAGCGCCCGGCTGAGCCGGCAGATGAACCAACCCCTCTGATGCCGATCACCGAGCGGTGTCGCGGTGCCACCGGACCGTCCGCTCAAACGCCGCCATCAACCGCTCCACATAGGCGGTAGGATGGAAGTAGGCATACCTCGCTTTTGCGGCCTGCCCCATCGCGGCGCAACGCTCCGGCGAAATCAGCAGCTCGCGAACTGCCGCCGCGAAGGCCACCGGGGTCCGCTCTTCGACCCGCAAGCCGGTTTCGCCCGGCCACAGCCATTCGTCCACCGCGCCGCCGGCGACGGCCACGATGGGTTTTCCATGAGCCAAGGCCTCCACCCCCACAAGCCCGAACGGCTCGGGGCGAAGCACCGGAAACAAGACCATGCCCGAACGGGAATACCACGCGGCCAGCGCCCGGGGCGACAACTCGCCGGTGAACTGAACCCGGTCAGCCACTCCCAACTGCCGACTGAGCCGTTCCAGCGGTTCCCGCTCCGGACCGGCTCCTGCCACGACCAACCGCGCCTCCAAGTCGCCCAATTGCGCGAACGCTTGCACGGCCAAGTCCACCCCTTTGGAGCGAACCAAGCGGGCGGGCACCAGCAGCAGGCGCGCGTCAAACGTCGCGGTCTCTTCCGCCGGCGGTTCCGCAAACAGGGGCACCAAGTCTATCCGGTCGGCCGGAAAACGGTTCTCCAACAGGCCGGCCCGCATGAACTTCGACGCCACCTGCATCCGGGACCGCGGCAACCGCCACGCCATCATCCGGTCCGGAATGCTGCGCCAGAGCTTCCAGTTGTTGCGCGGATCCTTGCCCCCGCAGCCGGCCAGGTAGTGCCACGCGAGACAGCCGAGCCCGTGCGGACGATGGCAAGGCTTCCAGCCACGGAGAACGCGGTCTCCGCCGGAACAGAACAGGCTTTGGTCGTGGCAGAAGGTGGCGAGGGGAAACTGTTCCGACAGGGCCGGCAACAGGGGCAAAATCTTGGTGGAATGATTGTGGATGACGTCCGGCCGAAACTCGGTGAGCGCCCGGTCCAACGCCAGTTTGCGGTCGGCCATCGGATGCGCTTCCGGCACGTGAAACACCCGGCAGTCCACCGTGGCCGGATGCGTGTCGTGGTAGGCGATTGCCACTTCATGTCCTGCCCGCATCAAGCCCGAACACGTTTCGACCACCATCCGGTTCATCCCTCCGGTGTGTGGGCTGGCGCCATCGTTGATCAGCAGGATTCGCAACCGCGAAACCGTTTCAATCCGCATCGGCCCCGTCAACGGGCACGAACGGAATTGCGCTGGATGTCTCCAAACCGCGGCGGCTAGCCTACGCCCGCAGTTGCGGCTCCCCGGCCGAAACCACGGATGAATCCATCGCTCCGAGTCCTCCGCGTCGCCGACGTGACGAACAATCGTTCCGGCGGCATGAGCCGGACCATGCACTCGACCGGTGACGAACTGATTCGCCGCGGGCATCAGGTGGAATGCCTCTTCTGCGAAGACCTCAACGTCTCCTGCCGGCCGCAATTCCGTCGTTTCCAAGTCCCCCGTCGCATCGTCGAGCGGGTTCGGCAGCGGATGCAGGGCGGCCGGCCGATCGATGTCGTCGAGATCCACGAACCGGCCGCGGCCGCCTATGCGTGGAATCGCGCCCACCTGCCTCCCCTGGTCATCTTTTCCTACGGGCTCGAAGACCGGTCCCACCGGGCGACCTTGGCCTACCAGCAAAAGAAAGGCCTGCCGATCACGCTGAAAAACCGCTATTCGCCGCTGTCGGTAGTCTGGCAGGCCATGTATGCGACCCGGCGGGCGGCCCACGTGATCTGCTCGAACTCGGAGGATGTGGAACATTTGGTGGGACGCGGCGTGGATCGCGCCCGGCTAACGCGGCATCACAGCGGGGTGGAGCCGGAGTTCCTCGTCGCCGGCGCTGCTCTGGCGGCCTACGCCCCGCGGAAGGGGTTGCTTTTCCTCGGTAGCTGGCTGCTTCGGAAGGGCACCTTGGATTTGGTTCCCGCCGCGAGCGAGGCGTTGGCACGACATCCCGAAGAACACCTGACCATCGCCGGCTGCCACGCCGGCCCCGAAACCATCCTGCCGGAGTTTCCGGCCGCGATTCGGCCTCGGATCCGGGTGCTGCCGCGGATCGATGGCAATCAGGCGCTGATCGACATTTACCGCTCTCACTCCGTGTTCGTGCTGCCATCCTACTTCGAGGGCCAGCCATTGGTCATGATCGAAGCCGCGGCAATGGGCCTCGCCATCGTGACCACGCCCATCTGCGGCATGCGCGACTTCATCATCCCGGACCAGAATGGGATCACCGTTCCGGTCGGTGAACCCAGCGCGTTGGCCGCAGCGCTGGACCGCTTGCTCACGGATCCGTCGTTGGCCCGCCGACTCGGCCGAGCCGCCCAAGCTCAGGCGGGAACCCACACTTGGACGACCGCGGCGGACAAGATCGAGGCGGCCTACCAGGCCGCCGCCGGCCTCCGTTAAGGCGAGGATTGGCCAGATCGGCCGACCTTCGGTTACTTCACGAAACCTTGAGCCTTTAGCCAATGGACAAGGTCGGCAGCCCAAGGGTGCGATTTCTCAAATTCGGGCGGCTTCGTCGCCAACCCGATGCCGTGCCGGCCCTGCTTGTAGATGTGCAGGTCGAACGGCACGCCGTGGCGCTCCAGCGCCGAGGCGAACTCGAGCGAATTTCGGACCGGCACCGCCTGGTCCTCGTAGGTGTGCCAGACGAAGGCCGGCGGCGTTCCCGGCGACACTTGCTTCTCATTCGACAGCAGTTGGACCTGCTCCGCCGTGGGGAATTCCCCGAGCAGGTTGCGTCGCGAACCGGCATGGCCAAACGCCTCCATCGTGATGACCGGGTAGCACAGGATGCCCAAATCCGGCCGGGAACTCAGTCGGTCCACCGCATCCTGCGCCTGCGGATTTCCGAGGTCGAAATGCGTCATCAACGTCGAGGACAGGTGGCCGCCGGCACTGCTGCCCATGATCCCGATCCGTTTCACGTCGAGGTTGTAGGTCGCGGCGTTGGCCCGCGCCCAACGGACCGCGCGGGCCGCATCCTGGAGCATCGCCGGGTGTCGGTAGCCGTGGGTTCCAAGGCGGTATTTCAGCACGAAACAGGAAATTCCGTGCCGGTTCAGGAACAGCGCGTAGTCGTTGCCCTCATGCACCGCCAACCCGCCGTAACCGCCGCCCGGACAAACGACGATGGCCGCGCCGGTCGCCTTGGCCGGATCGGGCAGGTAAGGCGTAACCGTCGGCACGTCGTTGGTTCCCTGGCCGAGCGCACCCGGTGCGCCTTGCGGCCACAGCGCGATGGGTTCCTTGATTTCAGCGAGGCCAGTCACAGTGGCGGCCAAGAAGGCCAGCGCAGTCAAAACGCGTTTCATGGGAAGCAGCGAAACCGTGCCAGCCCACCGGCGCGCAGTTCAAGCCGGGGTTACGCCAACCGGGGTTTGCGTCAAACTTCCTCGGTCTTTGGCAACGCCGCGGCGTCGCCGTCCAGCTTCAAAATCTCCCGTTGCCACGGCAGCAGCCGGGCCAATTCGTCCGCATCCTTTCGGGCCAGGGCAAAAAGTGTA
>JBIIUN010000160.1:0-9740 GCA_044339945.1 Kapaibacterium sp. (SeqCode) | reverse complement strand
CCAAATCCGGCGGGTGGAACCCGAGGTTCCATCCGCGACGCAACCCTCATGTCTGTCTTGAACCGACGCCGCCAAATCATGATTCCGCTTTCCGCCGCCGTTCGCCATGCCCCTCCGGCCGCCGCCCTCGGCGTGCTGCTGGTCGCGGCCGGCTGTGATCCTGACCGGCCATCCCGCTCGGCGGCGTCAGTCGCCGGCACAAACCAGGCCGTTGGGATCGCCGAACTGGCGGCTACCGAAGCCCGCCTGAACACGTTCACCAACCAGTTTGCCCAAGCGCAGCAAGCCCAGGCCGAAGTCACCGTCACCGCGCAGGACGAGAACGTCCTCTCCACCCGCGTCCAACTCTCCTTCTGTCCAGTTCGCCCATTCGTCCGGCTTGAAATTGTCTCTCCCGGTTGAAAGTCTCTTTTCATGCCAAAGAGGGAGAAGCTCGCCGAATTCACCGCATGGTGCGCAACCCACATTACCGGCGACGAAAAGGGCGAAGCTCAACTGTTTCTGGACCGCCTCTTTCAAGGCTTTGGGCAAGCCGGGCTAAAGGAAGCCGGGGCCACGCTGGAGTTCCGTGTCACCAAAGATGCGGGCGGAACTTCATTCGCCGATCTGGTCTGGAAACCTGTCGTGCTCATCGAAATGAAGAAGCGCGGCACGGATTTGCAGAGACATTACCGGCAGGCTTTCGATTACTGGACGCGCCTTGTTCCCAATCGCCCGCGTTACGTCGTCCTCTGCAACTTTGACGAATTCCGTGTTTACGATTTTGACACCGACCTCGACACGCCCAAGGACACGGTCGCGCTGAAGGATTTGCCGAACCGTTGGGGGCCGATGGCTTTCCTCGCGCCCGGTTCGCCCAAACCCACCTTCGACAACGACCGCGAACAGGTCACGCGCCAGGCGGCCGACTGTCTGGCCGAATGCTTCCGCAAGCTCATCAATCGGGGCGTGCCCCAGCCGATGGCGCAGCGGTTCATCCTCCAGATGCTCGTGGCCCTGTTCGCCGAGGACATTGACCTGCTGCCCAAGTATTTCGTCACGCAATTGCTGGAGGAGGCCACCACGCCGGCGCAGAGCTACGACCTGCTGGGTGGTTTGTTCGAGGCGATGAATACCAACCCACCGAAGTCCGGCGGCCGGGTCAAGGGTGTGCGCTACTTCAACGGCGGTCTGTTCGCCGAGCCGGCCCGGATCGAAATCCACGACCTCGAACTCGTGCTGCTCCGGAAGGCCGCCAAGTTCGACTGGTCCAAGGTCCAGCCGGAAATCTTTGGCACGCTGTTCCAGCACTCGATGGACGATGATGAACGCCACGCGTTCGGCGCGCACTTCACCAGCCCGTCCGACATTATGAAAATTGTCGGGCCAACCATCGTCGAGCCGTGGCGTGAACAGGTGGAAAAGGCCAAGACCCTCAAGGAACTCTACGCGCTCACCGACCGCCTCCATCATTTCCGAGTGCTCGATCCGGCGTGCGGTTCGGGCAACTTCCTCTACATCGCCTACCGCGAACTCAAGCGCGTAGAGGCGCGCATCTTCGAGCGCTTGGAAACGGAGTTCAAAAGCGAGGCCAAGAAGTCCGACCAGATGCGGCTCTCGTTTCTCAGCGCGCAAAACTTCTACGGGCTCGACATCCTGCCCTTCGCCGTGGAGATCGCCAAGGTGACGATGATGATTGCGCGCAAGCTGGCGATTGACGAACTGCACATCACCGAACAACCGCTCCCGCTCGACAACCTCGACCAGAATTTCATCGCCGCCGACGCGCTGCTCACGGCAGAAGGTCTGCCAGCCCAATGGCCCAAGGCCGACGTTATCATTGGCAACCCACCGTTCCTCGGCGCGAAACTGCTCAAGCCCGAACGCGGGCCGGACTACGTGAATACCTTGCGCCGCGCTTACGCCGAAGTGCCGGGCATGGCTGATTACTGCGTTTATTGGTTTCGCAAAGCCGCTGACCATCTGCCGCCTTGCACCGCCGCCGATCCCGTGGCGGGCCGCGCCGGACTCGTCGGCACGCAGAACATCCGCAACAACCAATCCCGCGTGGGCGGACTCGATTACGTGGTGAAGACCGGCACGATTGTGGAAGCCGTGGAAAACCAGCCGTGGTAGGGCGAAGCTAACGTCAGCGTCGCCATTGCCAACTGGGCGAAGACGCAGGACGCCGCGCTTGTGCCTAAGGCGCGCAAGCTCTGGTTCAAAGTCGAACCGTCAGCCGCTGGGAAGAAACTCCGCAAACGCGGCAGTGGCTCGGCATCCAAAGAATACGAACTTGATGTCCGCGAGTGCGACCAAATCAACTCGGCGCTCTCAGACAAAACGGATGTGGCTGCCGCAAAAGCTCTCGACTGCAACACCGAACCACAGAGGTGCTTCACGGGCCAGATGATTGGCCACGAAAAGTTTCTAGTTTCGGAATCGGAGCGCAGTGAACTTGTGAAGCGTTCCGTCGCCGCGCACGAAGTGCTTTTCCCGTATCTGAACGGTCGCGAGTTTTTGGAAGGTGGCGAGATGGATCGCTCCGTCATCGACTTCGGCGAACGCAATCAACTTCAAGCTGCCGCGTATGATTCCGCCTTTTCTTGGGTGCGCCAGCAGGTTCTGCCCGCCCGCGAGGCTGCGGCGAAGGAAGGGATTGATGAGGACGGCAACCTTCGCCCTCATCATAAACAATTTCTTGCGCGTTGGTGGCAGTTGTCTTTTCCGCGCCCAGAACTGATTTCCCAGATTGAGCGGCTTGGACGTTTCGTCGTGTGCTCGCGGGTCACCAAGCGACCGGTCTTCGTGTTCGTCTCGCCGGCGATTCGTCCTGGTGACGCGCTTTCGTGCTTCACGTTTGAGGATGATTACAGCTTCGGCATTCTGCAATCGAACGCTCATTGGCTATGGTTCGTCACTAAGTCCTCGAAACTAACTGAGCGCCTCCGCTATTCGCCCGAATCCGTTTTCGACACGTTCCCGTGGCCGCAGGCGGCGACGGTGAAGCAGATTGACGCCGTGGCGACGGCGGCGCGCGAGTTGCGCCGCGTGCGCGCCGAGGCGTTGCCGAAACTGAAGGGCGGCTTGCGCGCACTCTATCGCACCCTCGAATTGCCTGGCGCGAATCCGTTGAAGGACGCCCACGCCGCGCTCGACACCGCCGTCCTCACCGCCTACGGCTTCAGCGCCAAAAAGGATTTGCTCGCCCAACTCCTCGCCTTGAACCAAGCCGTCGCCGCGAAGATTGAAAAAGGCGAACCCGTCATGCCTCCCGGCGTGCCGACGAATTATCCCGATGCGAAGAAGCTCGTGACGGAGGATTGCATCAGGCCGTTCACGAAACCTTAACGCACAAGACCGGACTAGCGTTTTGCGCCAAGCGACCTACCCCGCTGGGCAGGCATTCGCGCAGGTTAAGACGGCTCAAAAACAGCCTCGAAAGACACATTCCGGTCTGACGGGGCCTCAAAACGTCAGGAAGGGCGATTTCTGAGCGATTGCGGGGCGGTCTTCACCAGCGGCGCCCAGCATCGTCGCCGGCGAGAACTGGTCGGTGACCTTGCAGGCCGGACGCGATTTCACCGCGGGCGCCGACGTCGTGAAGGCCGGCACGGGGAACATCGCCCTCGGCGGCACGGGTTCGCTCCAGGCGCACAACGGCGACGTGAGCCTGCTCGCCGGCAACAACGTGACCGTGGCGGCCGGGCACATCCGCACCGTGGGCGGCGGCGACATTTCGGTGCGGGCGCTGGCGGGCAACATCAACTCCGGCACGAAGGCGAACGGCTTCCGGTTCCTGCCCAGCGGTTACGTCGTGGACACCGATCTCGGCGGCATCAGCACCGCGGCGGGCGGCGACGTGAACCTGTGGGCGGGGCAGGATGTCATCAGTTCCCTGCCGCTCGCCGGCGGCTTGCAAAGCAACGCCGGCAGCGGTGCGTTCGGGGCGGAACCCGGCAACGTCAGCATCACCGCCGGCCGCGATGTCAGCGGCCACTTCGTTGCCCGCAACGGTGCCGGCACGATCACCGCCGGCCGGGATGCCGGCACCGCTTCGCGCCTGGTGGCCCTCAGCGTGGTGAGCGGCGGCTGGACCGTGGAAGCCGAGCGCGACCTCCTGCTCCAGGAAGTTCGTAACCCGAACGGGCTGTTCAACAATCTCGGCTCCAGCACCTCCGCCAACCGGCATCGCTTCGACTACGCGGCGGACGCCTACACCTCGCTGACGGCGGGCAACTCGGTGCAGCTTCGCGGCACGGCCCTGCCCCGCTTCAACGACGCCTTCTCGCAGGGCATGCCGCCGATTTATCCCGGCATCCTCGACATCACCGCCGGCGCGGGGGGCGTGGTGTTGGGCAACGACGTGGTGCTCTTCCCGTCGCCGCTCGGCAATCTGAGCCTGACGACGACGGACGGCGGCTCGGTGGTCGGCACCAAGACCGGCGACCTCGCGCAGCTCATCGTCTCCGACAGCGGCAAGACGCAGTATCGGAGCTTCGGCGACTTCGGCATTTCCGATCACGCGGTCACGCCGTTGCACCTGAACGATGCGGAACCGGTGCGGCTCAATGTCGCCGGTGACCTGCGGGGAGCCCTGCTGGGTTCGCCCAAGCGCGCGGAGATCACCGTCGGCGGCAACCTGGTGAACAGCCGTTTCGACGGCCAGAACCTGCGCGCGGACGACGTGACGAAACTCCATGTCGCGGGCGACATCATCAACCGCAACGAGTTCACCAGCGTCCCGCTCGCGGCGAAGCCCGACTTCTCCGCCTTCGAGTTGGGCCTGATTTTTCCGCCACTGACCGGCGCGCTGGCGGGACTGGAGAGCAAGTTCTTCTACGATGCCAAGACCAAGGCGCTGACCTTCCAGGGCCGGATGACCGGAGATGAGCTCCAGCTCCTGCTCAACACCCCGGTGATCGTGTTCGACGCCGCGGGCCAGCCCGTGGTGAAGCCGAACGGCGAGCCCGAAACCCGCCTGGTCGCGACCTTGCCGCGGGACATCGCCAACCAGCTCTACGCTGCCAGCCAGGATGTGCCGTTGAACTCGGATACCGGCTACCGGATCGGTGGCGGCGGCACCTTCGACGTGCGGGCTCGCAATCTCGATCTCGGCGCGACCGTCGGCCTTGTGTCGCAGGGCCCGCGCGGCAACGCGGCGCTGGCCGCATTGTTCACCGAAGGCGCGGACCTCAACGTCACGTTGGGCGGCAATCTGGAGATGTTCTCGACCAAGATCGCCTCGTTGAACGGCGGCGACATCTCGGTGGTGGCGGACGGCAGCGTGAACGTCGGCTCACGCACCTTCACCGCCAGCGACGCGAATGCCCGCGGCATCTTCACGGTGGACCCGAGCGACGTGACGGTCATTGCCCGCGGCAACATCGACGTGAACGGCTCCCGCATCGCCGGCTACGACGGCGGCAACGTCACGGTGCGTTCCCTGGAAGGCAACGTGGACGCCGGCACGGGCGGCTCCGGCTCGGCGACGGTCGAGAAGCTCCACGTGGACCCGCTGACCCGGCGGATACTGACATATTCGCCGACCATTCCCGGCAGCGGCATCCTGGCGACGACCTTTCCGCCGTCGCTGGACTCCGCCTTTCCCGCGTCGGTCAACACCGTGGGCGACATCCTGGTCGAGACGCCCCGCGGCAACATCGTCGCGAGCGCCGGCGGCGTGGTGCAGCTGCCGCTCAACGTGGCGGGCGAAGCCACCGGCCGGCGCGCCGCGATCGAGGCGTTGTTCGGGAGCTTCCTGCGGGGATTGGGCATTGATCCGAGCACGCTGCTGGTGGCTCCCAATGTCGCATCTGCCGGCACGGTGACGCTGCGGGCCGGCACCAAGGCGGCCAATGGAAGCGTCATCCACGAGGGCAGCATCGACGCCCGCGGCTCGGGCGTGATCGGCAGCACCGTGAAGCTGGAGGCCACCGGCGACATCCGGGGCCTCGTGTTCGCCCGCGAGAACATCGACCTGAATGCCCTGCAGAACGTGAGCGTGACCGCGCTCGCCCAGGGCAGCGTCAGCGTCGGCGCCGGCGGGAACATCTCGGGCACAATCGTCGGCGTGGGCAGCGTGAGCGCCAGCGGTGCAACCGTGGACGCCGCGCTGCTATCCCAGAACGTCAGCGCCAGCGGCGACGTTTCCTCGTCCCAGGTCGGCTTCGGTGCCGGCAACGCGGCCGGCACGGCCAGCCAGAGCCTCGCCAACGACGACCAATCCAAGGGTGTCGCGGCCAAGGAGGACGAGGAAGACGACGCGCCCAAAAAGCAAATCGCCGCCGGCCCCAAGCTGACCCGCACCGTCGGGCGCGTGACGGTCATCCTGCCCACCGCCCCCGGTCGCAACTGACGTCCCCTTTCCCATTTCAATCCGCATCCATGACCTCGTTACCCTTCACTCCCCTGTTTGCCGACGGCGCGCTGCAATTCGCCTTCGAGAAGGCCACCACCGAAGGCAAGATCACCATCGGCACCCTCATCATCGTCTCGCTGTTCAGCTGGACGGTCATCTTCACCAAGGCCTGGCAACTGTGGCGCGCCCGGCACGAGGCGAAGAAGTTCTTCGCGTCCTACCGGGCGACCCGTGACCCGCTCGAACTGGCCCGCAAGAACGAGGATTACGACGGCGCGCCCGCCTACGAGCTCTACGTCGCCGGCGCCGACGAACTCGACTACCACCTCAAGAACAACGCGGTCGAGGTCAAGGGGAGCACGCGGGTCAGCACCGCCTCCTTTGACTCCGTGAAGATCGCCCTCGAACGCACCGCCAGCCAGCAGGCGCTGTCGTTGGAAAAGGGCATGATCGTCTTGTCCACCGCGGTGGCCGGCGGGCCGTTCATCGGATTGCTCGGCACCGTCTGGGGCGTGATGGAAACCTTCTCCGGCATCGCGAAGGCCAATTCCGCCAGCCTCACGGCGATGGCCCCGGGCGTGGCCGGCGCGCTGATCGCCACTGTGGTCGGCCTGTTCGTGGCGATCCCGGCGATGTTCGCCTACAACTTCATGGTCACCAGCATCCGGGCCATCACCCAGGAGCTGGACAACTTCGCCACGGAATTCGCCACCGCCATCGAGCACGCCTACGTGGACAACCGCCCGTTGAGCGAGGAGATCTCGCATGCCAACGGCGCGCTCGCCGACCGGATCGTCGAATCCAACACGGCGTTGGGCGACCGCCTGATCAGCGCACTCAAGCGGTAGGCCGTGGCCGCGGCGACCCAAACGATCCGGCGATGAAAAAATGCTCCCAGTCGCATCACCACTCGCTCACGGAGTTGAACATCACCCCGTTGCTCGACCTCGCGTTCGTGCTGCTGGTGATCTTCATCATCACCACCACGCCGGTCGTGAATGACCTCGACCTGAAGCTGCCGACCGCCTCGAAGCGGGAGAAGGATCCGCCCCGCAAGGCCAACTACGTCACGGTGGACCACACCGGGAAGCTCTACCTGAACAAGCTCGAGGTGGATCCGGCGGCGCTGCACGCCCAGCTCGTCCAGCTCCGCACCGACGACCCGGACCTGAGCGTGATCGTCCGCGGCGACGCCAAGACCAAATACGACCGCATCGTGGGCGTGCTCGACATGCTCCAGCAGGCCAACGTGGTGAAGGTGGACCTCGCGACCGAGCCGCTCGCCCCGGGAGAACGCTGACTCCGCCATGGCCATCCAACGCAAAAAGAAGCACGCCACGAAGGTCAGCCTCATCGTTTCGACGGTCTTCCACACGGTCATCATCGGGGCGCTGATCTTCTTCGCCGCGCGCGAGGGCTACCTGGGCAAGCAGCTCAAGACCATCGCCGTGACGATGGCACCGAAGCAGAAACCGCCCGAGCCGGAGAAGCCAAAGGAGCCCGAGAAACCCGTCGAACCGCCGCCGGAGCAGCCCAAGCCCGCCGAGCCGCCGCCGCAAGTCGTGGCCGCGCCGCCGCCCGCGACCTCCCAGACCGCCCCGCCGCCGACCACCACGGCCCCGGCCGCGGCGCCGCCGGCGGTGGGCCTGCCTGCGTTCAGTTTCAGCGACGGCGCGAAGGCAGTCGAAAGCAGTTCCGATCCCGTGCAGCTCTACAAGGGCTTCGTCGAGTTCAGCCTGCGGTCCAAGTGGCTCCGGCCGGAGGGCGTCGAGGACCGCAGCTTTGTCGCCGAGGTGGAGGTCAACGTCAGCCCCTCCGGACAGGTGACCGGCACCACCTGGAAGCGCGGTTCCGGGCACGCCGCCTGGGACGAATCGGTGCGCCGCGCGGTGGCGCAGACCACGGCCCTCAGTCGTCCGCCGCCGAAGAATTTCCCCGGGCACTTTCTGGTCCGCTTCGACGTGGTCGAGGAAGTGGACGCCAACAGCCTGGCCCTGCCATGAAGAAGATTTCCCGTTCCCAGCACAGTTCGTTGAACGAGCTGAACATCACGCCGCTGCTCGATCTCGCGTTCGTGCTGCTGGTGATCTTCATCATCACGACCCCGCAGTTGGTGAACAACCTGGAGCTGAACCTGCCGTCGGCGCAGGTGCCGCCGCCCCAGCCGAAGGAACCGGCGAAGCCGAACCAGCTCGTGGTTGCCGCCACCGGCGCCGTGTCGCTCAACGGCCAGCCGCTGACGTTCGAGCAGTTGCGCGGTTCGCTCACCGCGATGAAGAACGCCAACCCCGACGTCGCGCTGGTCATCAAGGGTGCCCGCGACACGGACTACCAGCACGTCATCCGGGTGCTCGACCTGATCCAGCAGCTCGACATCACCAAGATGGGCCTCGCGACCGAGACGGCCCCGTGAACGCGCTGGGCGACAATTTGGTTCCAAGCTGTTTTGGAACGCCGGGCTTTCGGCGGTGGTCTCCGTGTGTCCGCCGCAAGCCCGGTTCAACCTTCCCGTTTCCGGCCGTCGGCGCCTTTTCGTGAAAACAATCCCGACTAAGCCTGTCGTGGTTGTTGGTTTACGTCGTTCCCGGTTGTGCGCTAGGCTCCCCGGACACTGTCGCTGACGGATTCGTTCCGCATGGCCTTGAAGAAACATAGCCCCTTGCCGGGCTTTGGGCTGACGCTCGGATTCACGCTCTTCTACCTGAGCGTGGTCGTGCTCATTCCGCTCGGCGCGCTGGCCTTGCGGGCGTCTTCGCTGACGTGGGCGGAGTTCTGGAAGCTGGCCACCACCGAACGGGCGCTGGCGGCGTATCGACTGACCTTTGGGGCTTCGTTCATTGCGGCGCTGGTCAACGCCGTGTTCGGCACACTGCTGGCCTGGGTGCTGACCCGTTACACGTTTCCCGGCCGCCGCCTGCTGGACGCCTTGGTGGATTTCCCCTTTGCGCTCCCGACGGCCGTCGCCGGCCTGACCCTGGCGGACCTCTTCGCTCCGAACGGCTGGCTCGGCCAGTTCCTCGTGCCGCTAGGCATCAAGGGTGCCTACTCCCAGCTCGGCGTCGTCATCGCCCTCACCTTCACCGGGCTGCCGTTTGCCGTCCGCACGCTGCAACCCGTTCTGGAGAACCTGGAACGCGAACTGGAGGAAGCCGCCGCGACCCTCGGGGCGGGTCGGCCGCGGACCTTCGTGAGCGTGATTGCGCCGTTGCTGTTCCCCTCGTTGCTGACCGGCTTCGCCTTGGCGTTTGGCCGGGCCATTGGCGAATACGGCTCGGTCGTCTTCATTTCCGGCAACATCCAATACAAGACCCAGATCGCGCCGATCCTCATCGTGGAACGGCTCGACCAATACGACTACACCGGCGCCATGGCGATTGCCCTCGTGCTGCTGGCGGTCTCC
>JBIIUN010000159.1:0-9766 GCA_044339945.1 Kapaibacterium sp. (SeqCode) | reverse complement strand
ACGACGACGTCGCCGGGCGCCGGGGCGCCTTCCGCGCGACTGCCCAGCGTTGCCGCCAGCGCCGGCCGGAGGCGTTCGTGCAGCCACTCGTTCTCGGAATGCAGGACGATCCGGGGCGCCGGGAAATTGACCGCCGGCAGCAAGGGTTCGCCGAGGTTGTCGGCGGGTGTGAGCGGCAGGGTTACGACGAAGGTTGAGCCGGCGTCCGGTGCGCTGGTGACTGAAATATCGCCGCCCATCAGCTCGACCAACTGGCGGCAAATGATCAGGCCAAGACCGGTGCCGCCGAACCGCCGGGTCGTGGAACTGTCGGCCTGCGAAAAGGCCCGGAACAGGCGCCCCTGGGTTTCCTCCGACATCCCGATGCCGGTGTCGCGGACGGCCACGCGCAGTCGCGTTTCGCCGGCCGGCGTGGTGCCCAGGCTGAGGTAAAGGTCCACGCCGCCCTCGCGGGTGAATTTCACGGCGTTGTTGACGAGGTTCACCAGGACCTGACGGAGGCGCACGGGGTCGCCCTGGATGAAGCGCGGCACATTGGCGTCGGCCCACCAGAGCAGGCCGAGGAAGCGGCTGCTGGTTGCGGCCCCGAACGTATCGAGCACGCCGTCGAGCAGCTCGCGAAGGTCGAGGCGGATGTGCTCCAGATGCATCTGCCCGGCCTCGATCTTCGAGAAGTCGAGGATGTCGTTGACGATGGTCAGCAGGGATTCGCTGGAACTCCGGCCGATTTCAACCAGTTCCCGTTGGTCGCGAGTGAGGTTGGTCTCGAGCAGGAGATTGGCCGTCCCGATGATGCCGTTCATCGGTGTCCGGATCTCGTGGCTCATGCTGGCGAGAAATTCGCTCTTGGCCTGGCTGGCCGCCTCCGCCGCGACCTTGGACAAGGCCAGCTGTTCGGCGACGCGCTTGCGTTCCTCAATCTCGTCCCGCAGGGCCGCGGTCCGGATGGCGACCTCGTCCTCCAGGCGGTCCCGGTGCTGGCGCAACGCCTCGGCGGAAGTCCGGATCGCAGCCGACATGCGGTTGAAGGCGCCCGTCAGGTCGCCGATTTCGTCCGGACGATCGACCGTAACCTCCGGGGCGGTGCCGCCGGTTTCCAGGAGATGGATCGCTTCCCGCAGGCGGTTCAGCGGGGCCAGCATGAGCCGGCGGATCAGCAGCGGGAATAGGAGCGCGTAACCGGCCACGCCCGCGAGGGTGAGCCAGCAGATGCGGAGCGAGATGGGATGCAGCTGGCGCCGGAGTTCCAACTGGACGTCATGCACGGCGCCTTCGGGCCCGACGCTGCGGCTTTCGGCAAGCCGACCCTGGGCAAACGGATAAAGGTCAGGCTGAGGGTTGTTTCGTCCCGGGAGCAGGGCCACGAACCGCAGCGGCGACGTCCGGGTCAGCGAAATGCGGATGCCCGGGGTCAGGGCGCGATAATTCAGGTCGATGATGCCGTTGGTATGGAGCACGGCCTGAAACTTCGGCGACGGGCCCTGGGGTTGGGATTGGATGGGGCTGTTCTGCCAGGTGATTGCGGTGCGGTCCGGCAGCTCGGCCAGGAATACGCCGGCGTTGGTCGGGCCGGCGGATTGCAGGGCCATCATCGCCGGCGCCAGCAGCGGCACGGAGCCATAGCGCCACCGGAAGTCCGACCACATCGGATTCCGGGGGCCGAAGGCGATCCAGCCATTCTGATCAACACGGATGGCGTCGTGGCGCTCCCGGAAGAACGCGAACGGCACGCGGAGCGGCAGGAGCCTGGGAAAGCCGCCATCCCCGGGCGACAGCGCCTCGCCGACCGGTTCGAACCGTGCCGGGACCCGGACCAGGTCGTAGCCGCCCAGCGGGTTGGGCGTGCAGCGGATGGTCTGCAGCGATTCGACAAAATCCGTCCGCAGCGCCCCGCCGTCCCGGGACGTGGCGGCAAGGGCTTCGAGGTAGAGGCCGGTCACCACCCAGTTCGCCGCGTTGAGCAGCGCGAGCATCGTGATCAGCGTGAAGCCGGCGAGGCGCAGGCGCAGGCTGTTCTGGGCGCAGAAGGCCGAAAAGCCGAGGGTGATCAGCACGTAGGTCGCGATGAGCAGCCCGGTGCCGGTGATGGTCTCGCGCAGGAGGTCCGGGATGAGCTCCGAGCTGCGGGAGGCGACGAAAACGAGCAGGATGAGACCGGCGCAGAGCACGGCGAGTGTCACCTGGGCCCGCTGCGGGGAGGCGTTGGGCAGCGGCCGGCGTCGCAGGCAGCTCATCCACCACCCGGCGGACCGGCGCCACAGCACCAAGCTCAGCCAGGCGAAGGCGATGACGAACGGGTAATGGGAATTCGGGGGGCGCCAGTGGACCTGGGCGGCGCCGAACAGGGCGATGAGGCGCCAGGTGGCGATGCCCGTTTCATGGAGCGGCAGGGCCAGCGCGAGCAATCGGACCCAGCGGGCTTCCTGGCGCTGGGATTCCGGCAGGACGGGAAATTCGTAGATGAAGCCGACCAACCACCAAAGCGAGATACTCAGGAACCACGGGCCACAGATCAGCGGAACGAGGTTGCCGGCCTGGAACAGCGAGTTTTCCAGGAACCCGCAGGTGGCGTAACCAAACAGGAAGATCAGGCTCCACCGCAGTGGCTTGGCCGCTCCCGAATCGGGGTTCCGCCTTTCGCCGCGACACAGGAAGAAGACCGCGAACGCCAGCGGCAGCATGATGCCGAGGTAGCTGACCGCGAGGGGCGTTAGGAGGATTTCGGGCATGGTTCCCGCCGCACTTTAGCCGTCGGTCCGGTCGGTGGTCAGCGGAGAAATCGCGGGCTGGGTTGAATGGGCCGCACAACATGCGTCCATCGGCCACCCGCGGTGTGGCTTTAGCCCGAGAAATAACGAATGTCGGCCGCCGGGCGCCGTCGGTGTTGCGTTCCGCCGTTCCGGCGGTTCATTCCGTTGAAAATGTCGCCGCCCCGCCCGATGCTCCCGCGCATGTTCCGCCGCCTTTCGCTCCGCCTCGCCAGCCTGGCGGCGGTCCCGGTTGTCCTGGGGACAACCGGGACCGCCGCGCCGTCGGTCACCTTCAATCGGGACATCCGGCCGATCCTATCTGACAACTGTTTCGCCTGCCACGGCTTCGACGCGAAGAAACGCAAGGCCGGGCTGCGCCTCGACACGCAGGAGGGCGCGTTCGCCGCGAACAAGGACGGCAAGGTGGCAATCAAGCCCGGCGACCCGGCCGCCAGCGACCTCTGGGCCCGGCTCAACACGACCGACGTGGACGACGTGATGCCGCCGCCCGAGACCCACAAGCAGCTCACCGCGGCCCAGAAGGCGCTCGTGAAGCGTTGGATCGAGGAGGGCGCCCCCTACCAGAAGCATTGGGCGTTTGAGCCCATCGCCCAGCCACCCGTGCCGGAACTCAAGGGCGCCGGCAATCCCGTGGACCGTTTCGTCCGCGCCCGCTTGTCCGAGGAGAAGCTCCAGTCCGCGCCGGAAGCCGACCGGGTGACGCTCATCCGCCGGCTCAGCTTTGACCTGCGCGGACTGCCGCCGACGCCGGCCGAGGTGGACCAGTTCCTCGCCGACCGCCGGCCCGATGCTTACGAACAGCTCACGGACCGCCTGTTGGATTCGCCGCATTACGGCGAGCACATGGCCAAGCATTGGCTGGATGTGGCGCGCTACGCCGACACCCACGGCATGCACCTCGACAACGAACGCCAGATGTGGGCCTACCGCGACTGGGTCGTGAAGGCGTTCAACCGGAACCTGCCCTTCGACCGCTTCACCATCGAGCAGTTGGCCGGCGACCTCCTGCCCGAGCCCACGACCGAACAACTGGTCGCCACCGGCTTCAACCGCTGCAACGTCACCACCGGTGAAGGCGGCTCGATCGATGCCGAGTGGATCTTCCGCTACGCCGTGGACCGCACCGCCACGACCGCGCAGGCCTGGCTGGGCCTGACCGCCGGCTGCGCCGTGTGCCACGACCACAAGTTCGACCCGATCTCCCATAAGGAGTTCTATTCGCTCTACGCCTTCTTCCACAGCGCCGCCGATCCGGCGATGGACGGCAATGTGCTCCGCACCGCGCCGACGGTGCAGCTCAAGGGCGATGAGGAGGAACGCCGCTTGGCCGAATTGAAGGCCGAAATCCGGCAGGCCGAGGCGAAGCTGAGCGAGGCGTTGAAGAACGTGAGCTACACCGATCCCGCGTCGCTCACCCCGCCGCCCGCGCCGCGCGACGAGGAGATCGTGTGGCTGGAGGACGACGTTCCCGCCGGCTTCAAGGCGCAGGGCTCGCCGAACTTCGTGGGCGAGGGCCAGCCCGTGTTCTCCGGCCGGAAGGCGCTCCGTCGCAAGGCGAGTGACGGCGTGCAGGACGTGTTCGAGAGCAGCGCGCCGGCGCTGACCGTGCCGCAGAACGCCAAGTTGTTCGCTTACGTTTACCTCGATCCGAAGGACCCGCCGAAGCAGGTTATGCTGCAATTCAACACCGGCGATTGGGAACACCGCGCCGTCTGGGGCGACATTGAGGCGATTCAATGGGGCGAGAAGGGCAAGCCCAGCCGCCGGCACTTGGGTGCGCTGCCCAAGCTCGGCGAATGGGTGCGCCTGGAAGTGGACGCGGCCGAGGTCGGCCTGAAAGCCGGCGACCCGATCCGGGGCCTCGCCTTCACGCTGTTCGAGGGCACGGTGTATTGGGACAAGGCCGGCGTGGTCGGACGCATTGATCCGGCGAATGATCCCACGCAGTCCTTCGCGGCGTGGACCCGGCAATTCGATGGCAAGGACGCCAATGGCCTGCCCGACAACCTGCGCAAGCTCTTCAAGGACGTGTCGCCAACCAACCGCACGCCCGAGCAGGTGACGCAGTTGCGGGAGTATTACCTGTCCCGCGCCTGCGCGACGACGAAGCCGACCTTTGCGCCGCTCAGCGAGGCCATCACCGCCGCGCAGAAGCGACACAATGATTTCAACGAAGGCATTGTGCAGTCGTTCATCTTCCGCGACCTCGAAAAGCCGCGGGAGAGTTTCGTGATGCTGCGTGGCGCCTACGACAAGCCGGGCGAACGGGTCTTCCGCAACGTCCCCGCCGCGCTGCCGCCGCTCCGCCAGACCAACAACCTGAACCGCCTCACGCTCGCCGAATGGCTTGTCAACGACGAGAACCCGCTCACCGCCCGGGTGACGGTGAATCGCTTCTGGCAGCAACTCATGGGCCTTGGCCTCGTAAAGACGGCCGACGACTTCGGTTCGCAGGGCACGCCGCCCAGCCATCCCGAATTGCTCGACTGGCTCGCGTCCGATTTCCGGAACTCCGGCTGGGACGTGAAACGGTTCGTGAAGCTGCTGGTGACGTCCGCCACGTATCGTCAGGCCTCGCGGGTCTCGCCGGAACTGCTCCAGCGCGACCCGGAAAACTACCTGCTGGCACGTGGCCCGCGGTTCCGCCTCGACGCCGAACAGTTGCGGGACAACGCACTGTTCGTCTCCGGCCTGATGGACCTGACCTTCGGCGGCAAAGGCGTGAAGTCGTATCAGCCGCCCAACATCTGGGAGCCGGTCGCCTACTCCGGCTCCAACACCAAGGACTACAAGCAGGACTCCGGCAACGCGCTCTACCGCCGCAGCCTTTACGCGTTCTTCAAGCGCACCGCGCCGCCGCCGTTCATGGGCACCTTCGACGCGCCGAACCGCGAGCTGATGTGCACCCGTCGCGAGCGCAGCAATACTCCTCTACAGGCTCTCCAGCTCATGAACGACGTGCAGCATTTCGAGGCGGCCCGTAACCTCGCCCAGCGCATGCTGAAGGAAGGCGGCAAATCCGCCGCCGACCGACTCGTATTCGGTTACCGCACGGTGCTCGGCCGCAAACCGTCGGGCTCGGAACTGACCGTGGTGACCAATGCCCTGAAGCAGCATTTGGCCCGTTACGAGGCCGATGCCGAGGCCGCCAAACAGGTCGTCGCCTTTGGGGAATCCAAGCCGGACGGAACGCTGAAGGCGCAGGAACTAGCCGCCTACACGCTCACCGCCAACCTCCTGCTGAACCTCGACGAAACCGTCACCCGGAACTGAACCATGAACCCCTTGCTTGAGTTTCACGCCCACCAAACCCGCCGCCAGTTCTTCGGCCACACCGGTCTCCGCCTCGGCGGTCTGGCCTTGGCCATGATGGGGGCCAAGACCGCCGGCGGCCGCCTGCTCGGCGCGGCGTCGCCGGAACGGGTCCATCCGCCGTTGCCGGGTTTCCCGCACTTCGCGCCCAAGGCGAAGAACCTCATCTACCTGCACATGAACGGCGCGCCGTCCCAGCTCGATATGTGGGACTACAAGCCGAAGCTCGGCGAATACTTCGACAAGGACCTGCCCGATTCCGTCCGGCAGGGGCAGCGCATCACCACGATGACGTCGGGCCAGGCGCGCTTCCCGGTGGCGCCGTCCATGTTCAAGTTCAGCCAGGCGGGCCAGTGCGGCCGTTGGATCAGCGAGCTGCTGCCGCACACCGCCGGCATCGTGGACGACCTCGCGCTGATCAAGACGGTCAACACCAACGCCATCAACCACGACCCCGCCTGCACGTTCGTGATGACCGGCAGCGAAGTGTCCGGCAAGGCCAGCCTCGGCTCGTGGCTCGCCTACGGCCTTGGCAGCGAAAACAACGACCTGCCCGCGTTTGTCGTGCTGACGCCCACCTGGTCCTCGAAGTCCGCCGCGCAGGCCCTGTTCACCCGCATGTGGAGCAGCGGTTTCCTGCCCGGCCGCTACAACGGAGTGGCCCTGCGGGCCGTCGGCGACCCCGTCCTTTACATCCAGAACCCGCCGGGCGTCAGCGCCTCCGACCGCCGCACGATGCTCGATGCGCTCAACACGCTGAACCAGCGCGGCCACGAACGCTTCGGCGATCCCGAGACGCTCACCCGCATAGCCCAATACGAGATGGCCTTCCGCATGCAGAGCAGCGTGCCGGATCTCGTGGACTTCCAGGGCGAGTCCAAGGCCACGCTCGACCTTTACGGTGACGACGTGAAGAAGCCCGGCACCTACGCCGCCAGCGCGCTGCTCGCGCGGCGGCTCGTGGAGCGCGGCGTCCGCTGCGTGCAGCTCTTGCACCGCGGCTGGGACCAGCACGGCAGCCTGCCCACCGACATCCGTGCCCAGTGCAAGGACATCGACCAGGCCACCGCCGGGCTGGTGAAGGATCTCAGGCAGCGTGGCCTGCTCGACGAGACGCTCATCGTCTGGGGCGGTGAATTCGGTCGCACCGTCTATTCGCAAGGCACGCTCAAGCGGGACGACTACGGCCGGGACCATCATCCGCGCAACTTCTGCATGTGGATGGCCGGCGGCGGCATCAAGGGCGGCATCAGCTACGGCGAGACCGACGACTTCAGCTACAGCCCGGTCGAGAATCCGGTCCACCTCAACGATCTCAACGCGACCATCCTCCACTGCCTCGGCATCGACCACGAACGCTTCACGTTCAAGTCGCAGGGACTCGACCAACGGCTCACCGGGGTCGAACCCTCCCACCCGGTGAAGGCTTTGCTGGCGTAAGCTGGCGCTGGGTGATCGCGTCGTCGTGGAGTGTGGCGGCAGGGCGCCGCTTTGGCTCTACGGTGGTCGCGGGAATTGTTCGGCGGTGAACCCAAGGCGCCGTCCAGGTGGTGGCTACCCCGAGCTTGATTCCCGGGCCAAGGCGAAGGACCAGTTGTTCATGAGTCTTCGCACTCTATTCCTTGTGGACGTCGCATTCCGCCTCCTTGGCGGCGCTTCAGTGAGGGATCGGCGTTTCCCCTCCCAGCTCCGGAACAAACCACTCTCCGGGGTGAATGTTACGTTTACCAAGATCAAGGCCTCCCTTTTGACCTGCAAACCGGAGGACTTGGAGCAGACAAAGTGAAGCTGCCCGGGAAGCCGGGGCGACTGAGTTGGCTTCCAACATCTGGTTTTGCCGGGGAAGATTTCGATTGGAGAAGGCTGCGATACCGTTGACCGTGCTGGGGCTCGGCGCAGTCGCAGTGCGGCGTGTCGAGCGCAAGCCGGGACCTAGCCATGAGAATCAGAGACTACCTGAACAAGCCCGAATATTTGCATCGACCGACGCAGGTGTTCCGCCGCATTTGGCGGGGAATCGAACCGCTGCCGGCCACGGCGAGGGTCTCCTTACCTTGGGGTTTCCCGTTGAATATCCATCCCGGCGAAGTGGTAGGACGTGCCCTCTGGCTGACCGGAGCCTTTGAACTCGCGGTGAGCGAGATGATCTGGCGCATCCTTAGGCCGGGCGACCTGGCCGCGGATGTCGGCGCAAACATCGGTTATCACACCAGCCTGATGGCCTTGCGGGTCAGCGGCAGGGGTGGCGTTGTGCGCGCGTTTGAGCCGCATCCGGTGATTTTTGGGGAACTCACGGCCAACCTGGAGCTGTGGCCTTCGGCGGTTCGGGCCGGCGTCTGCTTGACCCAAGCCGCGGTTTCGAGCGCGCCGGGCGAGGTCACCTTGCACATTCCACGGGAATTCTCCGGCAACCGTGGCGTTGCCTCCGTGGAGGCCTTTGGGATGGGACAGGAGACGGAACAAGTCTCGGTGAAAGCCGTCCAGCTCGACGCGGAATTCGCGGCCGCGGCCCCAATCCGCCTGCTCAAGATGGACGTCGAGGGACACGAATTGGCCGCCTTGGCAGGAGCGCAAAGGCTGCTCCGGGAAGGGGGAGTCCGTTCGGTGATCTTCGAGGAGCATTCGCCGTTGCCGTCGCCGGTCTCTCGGGTCTTTACCGGGGCGGGCTATCGCCTCTTCAAGATTTTGAAGAGTCCGGGCGGGCCGCGTTTGGAAGCGCCGGACGGGCCGACTCCGAATCTCCCCTTTGAGGCACCCAACTACCTCGCCACGCTGGAGGCGGAGGAAATGCAGACACTCGCGGAGCCGCGCGGTTGGCAATGCCTAGGTTGATCGAGGTTCAGAACGGTTCGTCGTCCTCACGGCTTTCCTCGGCGATCCGCGGTGAGGGCGCCGAGGGTTGCATCGTGTAGGCCGGGCGAAGGTTCCATTCTTCCAGCAGTTCCCTTGGCAGTTCCCCAAGGAAACGGGAAGCCTGCTGGATTCCGCCGCCGCCCTGCATGAAACGGAGCAGGGGGTAGCTGAGGTAGAGTTCGTTCTTGGCCCGGGTGACGGCGACGTAGAAGAGCCGCCGCTCCTCTTCCTCGGCGTCCGGGGAGTTCAGCGAACGGGAACTGGGGAACATTCCGTCGCAGAGCATGATGACGAAGACGGTCCCGAATTCGAGCCCCTTGGCCTGATGGATGGTGGACAGGCGCAGCTTTTCTTCATCGTCGGAGTCGGCGGCGCTGGATGTTTCCTCCGCTTCCAAGTTGGTCTGGAGGGCCAGTTGGGTCAGGAAATCGGCCGTGCCGGTGAACTGTTGGGCGTAGTTCGCCAGCTGTTCGAGGTCATCCAGCCGATTGCGCGGATTGTCGTAGTTGGCCTTGAGGTAGTCGCCGTAGTCGGCCTCGACGACCCACCGGATCATCCGGGCGGGGTTCTGGCGCAGTTCCTCGGTTTCGATCTGCGAAATGGTGGCGGTAAACTGGGCCCAGGCCGCGGCCGATTTTTTCGGGGCCAGGTTGCTGACCCCGCTCAGGAGGGGTGCCAGCGGAATGACCGGTCCGGCCGCTGGCGCCTCGGCGATGCCCCCGTCGTTATCGGAGAGCTCGGTAGGCGCCGGGAGCGTGACTGGCTCAAAACCCGCGGCGGCGAGCCGGAGGCGGAAGGCATTCCAAAGCTTGTCCGCACCCTTGCCACCC